>JBKJRG010000587.1:0-5069 GCA_046594805.1 Opitutaceae bacterium
ATGTTGCACCTGGCGCTGACTTGCAACCGCTGCGAAAACGGGGTGAGCCCCAGCTTGGATGACACGGTGCTGCCGTACCATTCCATGAAGGGCGCGCTGATTTCGAAAATCCGGTCGCAGTCGAAGCACACGACTTGGGCGACCTGCGAGCTGCCCTCGACATTGGGCCGGTAAAATTTCTCCCCCGATCCGATGTCAACTTCCCGCAGCAGCGCGCTCTCCGTCATGATCGGCAACGTGCGGTAAACCGTCGCCCGGGAAACGGAATCGTCGATCTTGCGGGCAAAATCGAGGAGCTGCTCCGCCGTGAAATGTTCCGGCTGCTGGAATGCGGCATCAAAGATCGCCAGCCGCTGGTTCGTCGCGCGCAGTCCTTTCTGCGTCAGAAACGAGCGGAATTTTTCGCGGGCGGCCGGTATGCTCACGCGGCGAATGTCGTGCGCGCGCCGAGGTGCTGTCAATGGGATCGTTGCCTGCCCCGGCGGCGCCGCCGTTAGCGACCGGCCGCCGTCCCAAGGCCGGTTGTCATCCATTGGATGACAATCAAAAAAAGGCCCCCGCCGGACGGGAAAACGATTGTCATCCAATGGATGACAATCGTGCCGGTGCGCCGAACAGGGGCGCTGGCGCGGGGAGGTCGCCACAAAAACTTTGCACCGGTTCGCGCGCGTCGCCGTGATGCGCGCGATGATCGTCGGCGTCCATCCGCTCGCGGGGTTTGACAAGGTCCTGCATTACCGGGTGCCGGAGAATTTGCGCGAGGGGCTGGCGGTGGGGTCGATGGTGCGCGTGCCCATCTTCCGCGCGCTCCGGCTGGGCATCGTGGGAGAGTTTGGCGCCCCGCGGGACTTTCCGCTGGACCGGCTCAAGTCGATTGCTCAGGTGGTGCATCCGTTTCCCGCGCTCACCCCCGACCTGCTGCAACTGGCGCGGTGGATGGCGGCTTATTACGCGTGCGGAGTCGATGCCATCATCGAAGCAATGATTCCGGCCGCGGTGCGCCGGGGCGCCAGTATAAAACAGGAGAAGCTGCTCTCGCTCGCGCGCCCGCTGCCGCCGGAAGAATTGGCGGCGCTGGAAAAACGCGCGCCCCAGCAGGCGCGGTTGCATCGCTTCCTCGCGCAGCAGTTTCGCCCCCAGCCCAAAGGCCTGGTGCTCGCCCGGCTGGGGCAGACCGCCGCGGTGGCCGCCGCGCTGATCAAACGAGGCGTGGTGCGGGAGGAGGCGCGGCGCATCGAGCGCGTCGCATACACCGATGATTCCTCGGCGGGCGAATTGGTCGCGGCCCAGCCCCATCGCCTGAACGCCGAACAGCAGGCGGCGGTGGATGCCCTCGACGTGGCGCTGGGCCAGGAAAAATTTGGCGTCACGCTGCTTCATGGCATCACCGGTTCGGGCAAGACGGAGGTCTACCTGCGGGCCATGGCCTCGGCGTTGAAGGCGGGCGGGGGCGTGGTGTTCCTGGTGCCGGAAGTGGCGCTCACGCCGCAGACGGTCGCACGTCTTCGCTCCCGGCTCGAGGCCATCGCGGAGCTGGCTGCCGGCAACGCGGTGCTGGCGGCGCCAGGCCGAACGAGCCGGCAGCGCTGCGTGGTGTGGCACAGCCATTTGAGCGAAGGGGAACGGCTCGATGGCTGGCTGGCGCTCGCGACCGGTGCGTCGCGCGTGGTGGTCGGCGCGCGCTCGGCGATTTTTGCGCCGGTGCAGAACCTCCGTCTCATCGTCGTCGATGAGGAACATGAGCCCGCCTATAAGCAGGACGAAACTCCCCGTTACCACGGGCGCGACGTGGCCGTGATGCGCGCGAAGCTGAGCGGCGCGATCTGCTTGCTGGGCTCGGCTACTCCGTCGCTGGAAAGTTTTGCCAACGCCGAGGCCGGAAAATACCGGCTGCTGCAGCTCACGCAGCGGATCGATTCACGGCAGTTGCCCCACATCGATGTGGTCGATCTGCGCATCGAGGCGGCGAAACAGCGCCCGCTGCCGGCGTTGTCCGGGCGGCTCGTGCAGGCGATGCAGGACCGCTTCGAGAAGCGGGAGCAGACCATCCTCTTCATCAACCGCCGCGGCTATTCCTCGTCGATGCTCTGCACCAAGTGCGGCCACGTGGAGGAATGCACGCATTGCAGCATCACGCTGACGTACCATCGCGCCGACGAGATGCTGCGCTGCCATCTCTGCGGGGACCAAAAAGCGGCGCCGCTGCGCTGCCCGAAGTGCGGCGCGCCGGAGATCCGCTGGCGCGGCCTCGGGACCCAGAAGGTCGAGGAGGCGGTGCGGCGCGTCCTGCCTCGGGCGCGGATCGAGCGGATGGACACCGACACGATGTCGAAGAAGAACCGCTTCCGCGAAGTGCTCTCCGAGTTTCGCGCCGGGAAAATCGACGTGCTGGTGGGCACCCAGATGATCGGCAAGGGACTGGACTTTCCCAACGTCACGCTGGTCGGGCTGGTCGATGCAGACATTTCGATGCACATCCCGGATTTTCGCGCCAACGAGCGCACCTTTCAGCTCCTGGTGCAGGTCGCAGGCCGGGCGGGGAGGGGAGATCGTGCCGGCGACGTGATCGTGCAGACCTTCACGCCGCAGGCGGAGGCGATCCAGTTTTCGCGCCACGCCGATTTTGCCGGGTTCGCCGCCTCGGAGCTCAAGCTGCGGAAGAGTTTTCAGTATCCGCCCTACCGGCATCTCATCCATCACCTATTTCGCGGGCCGAATCCGGAAAAATTGAAGTTCTTCTGTGAGCAGTGGGCGAAGCTGGTGGAGAAAACGCTCGGCGACCGCGTGGAGCTGCGCGGACCATCGCCTTCGCCGATCGAAAAAATCAAGGACGAGTATCGCTGGCAGCTTTGGTATTTCACTAACGGCGTCACCAAGGTCGTCCCGGAACTCGCCCGGCTCCGCGCCGCGTTCGCGTGGCCCGACGACCTGACCCAGGTTCTGGACGTGGATCCGGTCAACCTGGCGTGACAATTGCGGATTTCGGATTGCGGATTGCGGATTGAAAAACCTCCGGATGGAGAATCCCCCATCCGACGTTCATGATTCCGATGCCGCCGACCCGTAGGCATGAATTCGCAACGTCGGACTACCGCGGGCGAATTATTTTTCGGCAGCGGCGTCGCTCCGTTCGACACCGCGGCAACCCGCATCCCACCAGCGCGCTTTTCCCCGCGTTCGCGGTTCAGGCCTGCGCTTTTCGCGCGGCCGCCGCCGCCTCGGCCATGGCGGCCAGCAGTTGTTCGCGGGTAAAAGGTTTCTGCAGCGTGGCGTGCGCGCCGAGGGCCTGCGCCATCTTCACGCATTCCTTCGCTTCGAGGTACCGGCTGCCTCCGGAAATCGCGAGAATGCTGAGCCCGGGCCGGACTTTCTTCGCATCCTTGATCAACCCGATGGCATCGCCGTCGGGCATCATCACGTCGGTAATCAGGACGTCGAAAGGCTGCTTGGCGAGCAGGGCGGAGGCTTCACGACCGCTGGCGACGCGTTGGACGTTGTGCCCCGCCGGCTTCAGCCACTCGGTAAGGAGGTCGCGGATATCCGCCATGTCATCGGCCACCAAAATGGAGAGGGATTTCGTGGAGGGGTGGTTCATGCCGGTAGGTAATCCAGCGTCAAACTGTCGGGGAGTCCGCACAAGTCAGGACTAAACAAGAGACCCATACCGTATGGTGCACAGATTAAGTGACTTTCACGCAATTTCAAAAGCGTAGATTGACCAAATGAGGTGGGTGTGCACTAGGGTGTTCAGGGCCACGGAAGGCAGGATGTTGCGGCGCTTGCACGCGGCCCGGCGATTTTCCATAACGACGCGCGATGATCACAACCCGCGCGCGCGGACTGGCCAATCTTCATGCCGGAGCCGCCACACTTTTGGTCGGGATTTTCTTCTGGGTGTACGCGGAGTTCATCATGCGCTATATCCCGATCGTAAGGCTCAGTCGGGAGGTCAATCTGCTGCCTTATTTTCTGTGCGTGATTGGCGGCATGGCACTGGCCGGGCGCGGTCTTTTCCGACTGACCGCACGCTTCCATGTTTTGGATGCGGGCGATGCGGCGCGCCTTGCCGGCCGCCAGGTCGGTTTCATGGCGGTGCTTATTTTCACCATGATGTTCGCCACCGTCGATCGCGGCATCAGCCGGCTATTTCTCGGGACTTTCCTGCTGTGGTGCTGGTTTGGTCTCACCCTGCTCAACGCCGGGCTGCCCCGGTTCCTCGCCCGGATGGTGTTCCAGGGCGGCCACCAGTTGCCGACGGTGTTCATCGGCCGCGTGAGCTCCTTCGCCAAGCTGAACGACTGGATCGCAGACAAGCGCGCGCTGGGCATCCATCCCGTCGGGTTGCTCTCGGATGACCCGTCGGCGGCGGGCTCGGCGTCGCCCTTCGTGCCGCTGCTCGGGGGCGTGAATGAATTGCCGCGCGTCCTCGCCGAACGGCCGGTTGCCCAAGTTGTCCTGCTGGAACTCCCGGCAACCGATGCCGAGGCGCGCGCGGTGATTGATATCTGCCAGGAGCATGGCTGCCGGTTGCTCATTCACAACAACCTGGCCGAACGCTACACGCGGCCGCTGGTGCCCACCATCGAGGAAGGCCGTCACTTTTATACCCTGCAGGAAGAGCCGCTCGAGGACCCGTTGAATCGGATTGTGAAGCGGGCGTTCGACGTGGCGGTTGCGCTGCCGGTCGTGGTCCTGGTGCTGCCACCGTTGTGTCTTTGGGTGGCACTGATGCAGCGGGCGCAGGCGCCGGGTCCGCTGTTCCATGTGCGCGAGCGCCTGGGGCAGCAGGGACGGTTGTTCCGCATGCTGAAATTCCGATCGATGCACGGCACGGGGGAGGAGGATCCCGCGACGGAATCACGGCAGGCCAGCGCGGAGGACGAGCGCATTTTTCCCTTTGGGCGGCTCATGCGCCGCCGGAGCCTCGACGAGTTTCCCCAGTTCTGGAATGTCCTCATTGGCGAGATGAGCATCGTTGGCCCGCGGCCCTACATGCCGCTGCTCGACGATGAGTTTCGCCGGCAAACCCACGGGTATCGCACGCGTCACCTGGTGAAGCCTGGGATCAC
>JBKJRG010000641.1:0-5313 GCA_046594805.1 Opitutaceae bacterium
ATCGCGGTCACCGGCGTCCGCGTCGCGCTTGAATTCCGAAAAGAACCGCCAGCGGTTGCGATAGCGTGAAAGGTGGTTGAGCGAGAGGTTGGTCGCGACCGTCTTGAGCCAGCCGCCGGCCGTGGGACTGGTGCTCAGATGGTCGAAGTTCTCGTAGGCCTTCAGGAAGACTTCCTGCGAAATATCCTCGGCTTGCGCGTCGTTGCGAGTGAGACGCGAGGCGGTCGAGAAAACCATGTCCTGGTAGTTGCGCATGAACGTGGTGAAGTCGGCCGGGGGGATCAGCCCCGAGGGTGGTGTGTGCACGGGTGGTACATCGTTCAGTGGCACAACACCGCCAGTCGCGGGAAAGTTGCAGGAATCGCGGGGTGCCGCCGGCGCGGGCCTGACCCGCTGGTTGTTCATCCGCCCCGCGACCGCCTTCCTGCGCCGCGTGGGAATCGCGCGACCAGCGAGTTGGGCAAATCCCCGTTTCGCTTCCCGGATCAGCTCGGCCACCGCAGCAAAGCAGCCTTCCGTCGTCAGCGGCGGGCGCAGCGTGCCGGACCAGAATTCACCGGAGTCGACCATCAAGGCGCGCTTTGGATAAACCGACCTGCCCTCCCAGGGCAAGGGTCTCGGGGTCCGGAGACGGAGCCGCCCAGGATCCAAGGCGGGGAAATTCAGAAGCCAGGAGGCCAGGAAAACCCCGCCTTCTCCTGGTTCCAACCCCAGTGGTCAGGGGTGTCGCTGTCTTGTCCTGAGAATCCTGTCTGCAATCCTGTGAATCCTGTCCAAAAACAAAACCGTCCATTTCGCACCCAGCGGTGAATCGCGCCAGCGGCAACCTCAGCGTCTTTTTTTGACAGGATGAACAGGATTCCAATCCCGGATTAACAGGAGGTCGGTCCAACTTCAGCGGCCAGGGCTGTCTTGTCCTGAAAATCCTGGTTCATTCTTCCAGCCGGCCGGCGTCAGCTACACGCGAAACAACCGGTCGAGCGCCGGATCTTTTTCGACCATCACCCGGATATCGTGTCGCAGGGATTGCACCGCCCATGGATCGAAGTCGGCGGAGCCGCGCTTCAGTTCCGCGCGTTCCCATTCCTGCAGCAACCGGACCAGCTCGGCCACCCTGAGGGCGTCAAGCGGCGGCTCGGACTGTGCGATGGCATTGAAGGCTGTCTCCGCTGCCGTGAGCTGACCCTGGCGGCGCAGCCACTCGCGTGCGACGAGCGCGACGAGCAGCACCGCCGTGCCCAGCGCGAGCAGCCGCGGATCATGCATCGCCGCACCCGCGAGGGTCAGAGGATCCCGCCCGTCAGGGTAGCCAGGCAGAGCAAGTAGACGGCCCGCACCAGCATCTCGTGCGGCGTGTTGAATCCACTCTCGTCGTGGCGCGGCTTCATGGCGTCCTACAGACCGCGACGCGCGCACCGGGTGACAAAATCTTACGCCCCATCCCGCGGTGGGGATTCTTCGTACGCGGGGCGAGCATTCCGCGGCCGGCTCTTGCCAGCCGCGCCCTCGCGGCGACACTGCGCGAAATCAATCTCCCCATGTCTTCGTTTCTCCCGCCCGATCCAGCGGTGGAGCGCCGGGTCCTCGAGCTGGGCGAAAGCCTTTTCGCCCGGATGGACGCGTCGCCCGCTCCCGGAATTTTTTCAAAAAAGGGCGCGTATGCCCGCATGATGGAGTGGTCGCTGAAGGATCCGGCCTTCAAGACCCAGCTGTTCCGCTTCGTCGACGTCCTGCCGGCGCTCAAATCCAGCGCGGAAATCGTGCGCCACCTGCAGGAATACCTCGGCGACAAGGCGGTGGAGTTGAACCCCGCGATGAAGGTGGGGCTCGCCGCCTCGTCTTTCGCGCCCGGCCTCATCGCGGGCCCGGTGAAGGCGAATGTGATCTCGATGGCCGGGCAGTTTGTCGCCGGGGAAACTCCCGACGACCTTGTCCGGCAGCTCCGCCAGAATGCGCAGCGCGGTCTGGCCACCACCATCGATCTGCTCGGCGAAACGGTGGTGAGCGAGCAGGAGGCAGACGTGTTCCTGCAGCGAAACCTGGACGTGCTCGACACCGTGGCCGCCGCGCTCGCGCGCGAGCCGGCTCCCTGCTTCAGCGACGTGGGGCCCCGCGGGCCGCTGGCGCGGTTGAACCTCTCGGTGAAAATCTCCGCGCTCACGCCCGACGTTCATCCGGCCGATCCGGAGAATTCCATCGCCGCCCTGAAAAAACGCCTCCGGCCCATCCTGCGCCGCGCGACCCAAGTCGGGGCGTTCATCAATTTCGACATGGAAAGTTACAAGCTGAAGGATCTCACGCTGGCACTGTTCACGTCGATTCTGGAGGAACCCGAGTTCCACACCACCCCCGCGATCGGCATCGCCCTGCAGGCCTACCTCCGCGATTGCGAACGCGACCTGCGCAACCTGATCGCGTGGGCGCGCCAGCAGCAGCGCCCGCTCGGTGTCCGACTGGTGAAAGGCGCGTACTGGGATTACGAGACGGTGCTGGCGGCGCAGCGGGACTGGCCGAGTCCGGTGTGGGCCCGGAAACCGGAGAGCGACGCCAACTTTGAAAAATTGTCGGTGCTGCTGCTCGAAAACACGGACCTGATTTCGCCGGCCTTCGCCACGCACAATGTTCGCTCGACGGCGCACGCCATCGCCCAGGCCGAGCGCTTGAAAATCGACCCGCGGGCGTACGAGTTCCAGGCACTCTATGGCATGGCGGATGAGCTCAAGCTCGCCCTGGTCGCGAGTGGCCACCGGGTGCGCGAATATTGCGCAATCGGCGAGTTGCTGCCGGGCATGGCCTACCTTGTTCGCCGCCTGTTGGAGAACACCAGCAACGAAGGTTTCCTGCGGCAGAAGAACACGGGTGAGGCGACGTCCGAGCAACTGCTGAAGAACCCGGTGGAATTGCTCAAAACCGGAGACCGGAAACCGGGAACCGGACAGGAATCAAAAACGGCTGGCTCTCCGGTTTCCGATTTGCCATCTCCGGTTTCCGGTCTCCGGTTTCCGGTTTTTCACAATGCCCCCAACACCGACTACTCCCGGGCGGAGCCGCGGGAGCAACAGCGCGCTGCGCTGGCAAAAATCGGCGGATCGCTGGGCCGCAAATGGCCGCTCGTTATTGGCGGGAAAAAAATGGGCACCGCGCAGGAATCGTCGGTGAATCCCGCGCGACCGGGCCAGATTATCGGCTACTGGACGCGGGCCACGATCAAGGACGCCGACGCGGCACTCAGCGCAGCGCGCGCCGCATTTCCGGGGTGGCGGGCAACCGACGTGGAGCAACGCGCACGGGTGATCGAACGCGCCGCCGACCGGATGGAAGCCCGCCGGATGGAGCTGAACGCGCTGCTCATCCTCGAGGCGGGCAAACCGTGGATCGAAGCCGATGCCGACATCAGCGAAGCGATCGATTTCTGCCGGTTTTATGCGCTCGAAATGCGCACGCTGGATCGCCCCCGGATGACGCAGGCGGTGCGCGGCGAACGCTGTTTCCAGCGTTGGACGCCGCGCGGCGTCGGCGTGGTGATTGCGCCGTGGAATTTTCCTCTCGCCATCCTTTGCGGCATGACCGTCGCCGCCGCCGTCGCGGGCAACACCGTGATTATGAAACCCGCCGAGCAGACCTCGATCATTGGCGGGGCGTTGATGGAGATCTTTCTCGAAGCGGGAGTGCCCGCGGGAGTCATCAACCTGCTGACCGGTCACGGTGAAGACGTCGGCGCCCACCTCGTCGCGCACCCGCAGATCGATTTTGTGGCCTTCACCGGTTCGCGCGCGGTGGGCTTGAAAATCCGGGAGAGCGCGGGGCGCACGCTGCCGGCGCAGGCCAACCTCAAGCACGTCGTCTGCGAGATGGGGGGCAAGAACGCGCTGATCATCGACGATGACGCGGACCTCGACGAGGCGATCCCGGCGACCCTGTACAGCGCATTTGGTTTTGCCGGGCAGAAATGCTCCGCCCTCTCCCGACTGATCGTGCTGGAGGGAATCCATGATGAGTGCGTGGAGCGGCTCCTGGCCGCGGCGGCCGCAACGCCCGTCGGCGATCCCGCGCTCCCCGGCACGGTGGTGGGTCCCGTGATCGACGCGGATGCGCAAAAGAAAATCCTCGGCCTGATCGAACAGGGCAAACGTGAGGCCAGGCTCGCCTGGCAGTCCACGCTGCCGCCGGCCGTCGTGGCGAGCGGTGGATATTTCGTCCCGCCGACGATCTTCACGCAGGTGAAACCGGACGCGGTGATTGCGCGCGAGGAAATCTTTGGCCCGGTGCTGGCGGTGATCAAAGCGCGCGATCTCGATGCAGCGTTCGCGGTCGCCAACGGCACCGACTATGCGCTGACCGGCGGGCTGTTTTCGCGCAGCCCGAGCGCGCTGGAGCGGGCGGAACGCGAGCTGATGGTCGGCAATCTTTATCTCAACCGCAGCATCACCGGAGCGATGGTGGAGCGTCATCCCTTCGGCGGCTTCCGGATGAGTGGCGGCGGCACGAAAGCGGGCGGGCGGGGTTATCTCGAAAACTTTCTCTTCCCGCGCGCCATCGCGGAGAATGTGCTGCGGCGGGGGTTCACGCCGGTGGAGGGGGAGTAAGGTGGCTGCGGCATCTTGCCGCAGATTGTTTGATGTTTTGTCCGATCGACGCCTGCATCACCAATGTGGGCAGAGATTACCTCAACCAGCTCGCCACCGTAAGGCAGGGTGCATTCCTCCCCCACTGGACCCTTGATGGCGCGATCTACCACACAGTCTTTCGTCTTGCTGATTCGCTGCCTGCAAATGTGGTCGATGAATATCGGCGGGAACGCGCCGCGCTTCTGGCCGAGGCCGGCGAATCTTCTTCGCCGGCCGCGCGACAACGATTATCAGAACTCTTCAGCGTCCGCGTCGAATGCTACCTTGATGCCGGTCGCGGAGCATGCTGGCTCGGTCGGTCCGAAATCGCTGAATTGACCTCGGCAGCCGTGCGGCATTTCGACGGCTCGCGCTACGAACTACACGCTTGGGCGGTGATGCCGAACCACGTTCACGTAGTCTTGCGTCCATTTTCCAGTCACGCGCTCGAAGACATACTGCATTCTTGGAAAAGTTTCACGGCAACCAGAGCCAACAAAATTATCGGCCGCACCGGCCCATTCTGGCAGAAGGAATCTTACGATCACATCGTGCGAGACGCCGATGACCTCCAGCGGACAGTGAAGTACGTGCAGGAGAATTCGAGCAAAGCAGGACTGCAGAATTGGGCATGGGTCTGGCCGACCTAGTGGCTGCGGCTTCCAGCCGCAGGTCCTACCATCTGCGGCTGGAAGCCGCAGCCACT
>JBKJRG010000170.1:0-4010 GCA_046594805.1 Opitutaceae bacterium
AATTGTCCTTCGGGGTCTTCATGAACCCGAGGGCTTGCGCGCGCTCGGTCGTATTAATCGCCCGCACGTAAAGTTCCCGCTGCCGCTCCGGATCCTTCTCCTGCTGGGCCAGGTTCAGATAGGTGGCCATCAACAGCGGCCAGTAGTTCGATTTGTCGGGGTACTTCTTCGCAATCACCTCCAGCATTTCCGCCGAGCGGAGCACCTCGTTCTGCTGCTGCAGAATGGCCAGCAGCAGCATGTAGAAGCCTTCCTTGGGTTGGATGGACGACAAGAGTCCTTTCTCCACCACCTCGCGCGCCTGCTTCAGGATGTCTTGGTTGATTTTATTCTGGTCGGCGACAGCCTGCTGGTAGAGCAGTTGCGCATAGAACATCTGTGTCTCGGTCGATGGCTTCTTGGATTTCTCCAGGTGGCGCTTCAGGTAGGCCGCCGCGCGATTGATCTGGAGCTGTTGCGCCGCCGGATCCTTCACGCTGGTCGCTTCGGAGAAGATGATTTGGGCCAGGTATAGGACAATGTCGTTGGTGTACTTCTCGTCGAAATACTGGTGCTGATCGGAGAGCTTGAGCGCGGTCTCCCACGGCTCGATCGCCTTCGACATCTGGTCCTTGCCGAGCAGGAGCTTGGCTTTGATATCGAGCAGGAAAGCCTGATCGTAGCTGCCGGCCGGCACGGTCGGCAGCACCCCGTCGACCAACGCCAGCATGCCGTCGTAATTCGGCGGCTTCTGCGCCTGTAATTCCGGGAACTTCTTCAGCGCCTCGCCCGTTTTCTCGCCGAGGCTGTGCTGTTTATCCTTTTCCTTCTCCGCGGCGGGGGCCAGCGGAACAAGCAGCGCGAACGCAAGGAGCAGGCCCGCGCCGTGGCGGGTAATGAAATGTTTTTTCACGGCTGATTACTCTTCGTTAAGGGTGAAAACGATCGGCACCTGCATGTGCGTGATCACGTTGCGGGCGTTTTTTCGGCCCGGCTTGAATTTCCATTTGCTGACCGCCTGCACGGCCGCCGCCTCGAACTCGCGCTGCGAGGAGCGGACCGCATAGGCATTCTGCACGTCACCGTTGGTATCGACCAGGAAATCGACAACCACTTCGCCCGCAATGCCGGCGCGCCGCATTTCGAACGGATATTGCGGCCGGGCCTGGAAGCGTGGCACGGGCTGCTGGTCAAGCTTCGAAATGTCGAACACCTCCATGTTCCGGAAGCGCGACGTATCGCGATTCTCCGGGATGGCGATGATGCCGGTGGCCGGCTTGATGTTCTCCGGCGGCGGCGGCTGGATTTTCTGCACGAACGAAAGATCCGTCACGACCTGCGGGAGATCCTGCTGCATCGGCGGCGCGAAATCCATCGGCTTGATCGGCTCGTCGGTGGCCTCGACCACCTCCGGCTCGTCTGGCTCGATCTTCGGCATCTCAATAACTTCGATCGCCGCCACCGGTGCCTCCTTTTTCTTCTCCGGCGGTTTCCACCTCAAAAGCTTGTGGCCAAACATGACTCCGCCGTGGAGGAGTAGTGAAACAAGAAGTCCGATGATCAGATCGCGGCGCATGGGAGGGTTATTTGCCTGCCGTACTCGTGACGGTTTCGACGGAGACTTGGGCGATGCCGGCCTTGCGGACCTCGTCCAGCACGAGCACGGCGGCCCCGAACTTGGCGCGGTTGTCCCCGCGCACCAGCACGCGCGGCGGAGCACTGGCATAACGGACCCGGTAATCCTCCAACCGCGGCGGAATCTCTTCCTTCGAAATCAGCTCGGGCGCGCTTAATGCGCCCACTTTCCAGTAGTAGGTGCCGGAATCCGACACTTGGATGCTCAGCATCGTCTCGTCCGGCTTCTGCTGCATCGGGTTGTCGATCGCCTTGGGCAGCTGCACCGGAATGGCGGCAATCTTGTCGAGCGAAAGCGTGAAAAGTACGAACGTCGCGAGCAGGAAGAAAATGACGTCGATCAAGGGGATGATCTCGATCCGGGCCTTTTTCTTGCCGTCGTCCGCTCGGGAGGCGCTGGTGCCAGACATGAAAGGGTGGGTTTAGTGGTTAACGATGACCGGGGAACGGGCTTACTGTTTGCCCGCCGGCCGCACTTTGGTCTCGATCATGACCTTCTCGAAGCCGGCCTTGCGCGCTTCATCGAACACATAGATCGCCGCGTTGAACGACGCGTTCTCATCTCCGTTGATCATGATCCGGCCGTCCGGATTGGTGTTCTTGAACGCCTTCAAACGGTTCAAGAACTCGCCCAAGTCGACGAAATCCTTGTTCCAGGCCAGCGTGCCCTGCTCCGTCACCGTGACCGTCGCCGAATTCTCCGTCAGGCGCGCTTCCGCCGAGGTCGTGACCGGCAGCGTCACCTTCACGCCTTCCGTCTTGTTCAGCGAAAGGGTGAACAGGACGAAGGTCGCGAGCAGAAAGAAGATGACATCGATCAACGGGATGATCTCGATGCGGGCCTTTTTCTTCGGCCCGCCGCCTGCCATGCTGGTTCCGGCCATGATGAAAAACGATTAGGTTGTCTGGGATTCGATGCAGACCGCCCACTCAGCGGGTGAAGGGCGCGTTGGTCTCGGACTTCTTGATCAGGATCTCGAGTGCGTGGGAGGCGTCGGAGACTTCCCCCTTCGCCTGTTCCGCGCGGGCATTCAGGTAATTGTACGGCAACAGGCCGATGATGGCGATGCCGAGACCGCAAGCCGTGGCGATGAGCGCTTCCGCGACGCCACCCGTGATGGTGGCAGCCGCACCGGCCACGTCGCCGGTGCCGAGCGCGCCGAACGTTCTCATCATGCCGGTGACGGTGCCGAGCAAACCGAGCAGCGGGGCGGCGGTGATACAGGTATCGAGCGTCGCCATGCCCTGCTGGAACCGCGCCAGCTCCTGGCTGGAAGCCCGGATAAATGCGTTGGAAAGAGAATACTCCTTGTTCGTGAGCGTGTAGACCAGGATCTTCGCGATGTAGTCCTTGCTCTTGCGACCGATGGCGAGGGCGCCCTCGATATCGCGGCGCTCCACGGCCTCGAGCATCTTCTCGACGACCTCCGGTTCCCGGCTGGCGTTTTCCCGCGCGATGAACAGCAGGCGTTCCGTGACTACGGTTATGAGGATGAAGGACAGCAGCAGAATCGGCCACATGACTTCCTTACCAGCATGGAAAAGATCCATGAAGGTCATGGGGCTGCCATCGGCGTTGGTAAGCAGGAACGCGAAGACGAGACTTTCGGTGATCATAGGAAAAAGGTTGGGAATGGATTCGTTGGGAAGGGAAGACGAAAGGGCGCGATCCGATCAGTGGACGTGGACGGGCGGCGAATCTTAGGCGAGCGAATCCGGAATTCGTTTCGCCGATACCAAGCACGCTGGCTGTTCGACGCATTGCAGGAACCATGCCTGCGGGCGAATAGTTTGATGCCGGTAAACTTTGGGATTCAGCATGTCGCTGCGGATTTCTCTAGGGGGAAAAAAGGAAGAATGGAAACTAGGGGTCATCAAAACTTGGCTGTCAACTTACTTTGTCACAGGTGCTCCGGAAAGCCCCTTTTGCAATGCCGACGTGACAAATGCCCGGTGCAACCCTTCAGCCGCGTCGGAAAAAACCCGGGTGTCCGGCGCGCGAAAAGGGAAATTTCTCCATCCCGGACTTTCGACTTCGGCGGGCACGGCCGGTCTTCCCTGAACGCGCCGGCCAAAATCGAATACCGGGCCATGAGCGAATCGAATGGCTGCCCGACTAGGAGTCGAACCTAGACAAAACGAGTCAGAGTCGTTTGTGCTACCATTACACCATCGGGCAAAAAAATTCGTTCGCGGTTCGGGTGACGGGAGACTGCCGCCCAGCCCTCCTTCGCTTTCACTTCGGAGCATTGTGCGCACTCGTACTCTCGTCGCTGCCACGCCATCCGGAGCTGCGGAGCAGCGAAAGATGGAGCCGGCGATGGGATCCGACACCGCAACCGCCTGTTTAGAAAAGAGGTGCTCTACCGTTGAGCTAGGGCGGCGCACTACGCTGC
>JBKJRG010000177.1:0-12053 GCA_046594805.1 Opitutaceae bacterium
GGCGCCGCATCACCTGCACCGGTGGCCGGAGCAGATTCCGGCGCTGATCCGCGACTTGGGCGCCAGTCAGATTCCGTTCATGTATTTTCAGGAGCACTCCGAGGGCATCCGCCAAAAAGCGCCGAAGGAAGTCGAAATGCGCCAGCTGCCGGGCTTCGGCGGCGGTCTGGACTATCGCCCGATCGTGAAAGCGCTGAGCGAAATCCGGTATGGGGGCTATGTCGAAATTTTCATGCATCCGACACCCCGCGGAATACCCATTTTGCCGACGGCGGGGGAAATTACCGCGGCGATCAATCGTTCGCGCGATTACATCGAGAAATGCCGCCGGGAGGTGGCCGGATGATGCGTTTGGGCCGCTGGGGCGCGTTGGTGTTGCTGGGCGCCGCGGGCGTGCGAAGCGAACCCGTCGTGGCCGGCTACGAGCGTTTCCATGCCGCGCAGGCTTCCGTGGCCGGGGGTCGCCTGCTTTACAACGAGCTGGGCTGTGCCAATTGCCACGGAGGCGACACCGGTCTGCCCTCCCGCCGCGGCCCCGACCTGGCGACGGCAACGACCCGGGCCAGGCCGGAATGGCTGCAGGCCTTCCTGGCCGAACCGGCGCGGGGGCGCGTAGGGACGTCGATGCCGGATCTGTTCGCCGGCCGGGATGCGGCGGACATCGAGGCGGCGGTGCATTATCTCGGGACGCTCCCGCCCAAAAAAGCGGGGACGGCGAAGCTCATGCGGCATACCCACGCCGAGCGGGGCAAAGGCCTGTACCATACCACGGGCTGTGTCGCCTGCCATGCGCCCGGGGAGGACTTTCAGCCTCCGGCCGGCCGGCCGTCGGCGGCGGAATCTGCACAGGGGGCCGTGGCGTTCCCAGCGCTGGCGGAGAAGTATGTTCTGGGCTCCCTGGCGGAGTTTGTGCGCGAGCCCCTGAAGTCGCGACCCGACGGGCGCATGCCGCGGATCGAAATGGAGGAGCAGGACGCGCTCGATATCGCGAGTTATCTCCTGAAGATTTCCGGGAGTGACGGCGAGACGGCGCCGAAAATGCAGCCCTTCGAGCCCGATCCCGCAAAGGCGGAACGGGGCCGCAGCGTCGTGGCGGTGCTCCGCTGCGCCGCGTGCCACGACCTGCCCGCCGCGGCGCCCGTCCAATCGGTTCCATTACGTCAGGCCGCCGGCGGCTGTCTGGCCGATCGGCCCGCCGCAGGAGTCCCCCGTTTCGGGCTGAGTGCCAGCCAGCGACAGGCGTTGCAGGTGTATCTGGCCGAGCGCGACCGGACCTTGGACCCGGGGGAGAAGGCCAGGCTGAGCCTCGAGGCATTGAACTGCGCCGCGTGTCACGAACGGGACGGGCAGGGTGGCCCGGATGGCGCGCGCCAGGCCTATTTTCTGGGCGATCCAAATCTTGGCGATACGGGGCGTTTCCCCCCGCCGCTGACGGGAGTGGGTCGCAAGCTGCAGCCCAAGTGGCTCGAGCAGACCCTGAGCGGCGCGGTGCGGGTGCGCCCCTACCTGCAAACCCGGATGCCGCACTACGGCGCCGCGGTCGCCCCGCTGCCGGCCTTGCTCGGCCAGGCCGATGCCCGCCGCGAAACGGAGCTGCCGGTCGGCGAGCTCGAGGCGGGTCGCAAACTCCTGGGCACGCTCGGCGGGGTCAGCTGCATCACCTGCCATCGCTGGGGCGAGCGAGCCTCCCTCGGTATTCAAGCTCTCGATATATCAAACCTGGCCGCCCGGCTGCAGCCCGGCTGGCTGCGGGACTATCTGATCAATCCCGCGGCCTATCGGGCGGGCACCCTGATGCCGTCATTCTGGCCGGAGGGGAAGGCGGCGAACCATGCCATTCTCGGGGGCGACACCGATCGGCAGATTGCATCGATCCTGGCGTTCGCCCGGGGCGGCCAGGGCCTGCCGGAAGGATTTCCGTCCACCACCTCGCGTGAATTCGAGCTTACGCCCGGGCAGCGACCGATCGTGATGCGGACTTTCATGCAGGAGGCCGGGACCCACGCGATCCTCGTGGGTTTCCCCGCGGGGGTGCATCTCGCATATGACGGGCTTGAGGGCCGGCCGGCGCTGGCGTGGAAGGGGCGGTTCTTCGATGCCTATGGCACCTGGTTCGTCCGGTTCGCGCCCTTTGAAAAGCCGTTGGGCGAGGCGGTGGTGAAATGGCCGGCGACGGCCGCCCCAGCCGGGTCGCGGCATTTCGACGGCTACCGTCTCGACGCCGCGGGCGTACCCACGTTCCTGCTCTCCATCGATGGCGTGCCGGTGGAAGAGCGGTTTGAAGCGATCGAAGGGGGTCTGCGTCGCAGCGTCCGCTGGAACGTGGAGGCCAGGCGATCCCTCTCGCTGACGCATCCGGACGGCGTGACGGTGAGAGAAGGACCGGTCAGCGAAGCGGGAAAACTCAACTTCATTTACACGTGGTAAGGAAACACCTCCTTTCGATCGTTGGAGCGTTCGCCCTCGGCGCGAGACTCGCGGCCGCGGAGGGCTACGAGATCCAGGATATTTTGACCGCAAGTTCGCCCACCGCGTCGCGCAGCCCCACGTGGAAGCCGGGCGACGGCCTCGCGCTCGAGGTGAGCGGCATGGACTTCACCGCGGAGGGAAAGCTAGCCGTCGCCATCCGCAAGGGGGAAGTGTGGCTGCTCGATGGCGTGCAAGGCGCATCACCCGCGAAAGTTGGCTACACGCTTTTTGCGTCGGGATTGCACGAGCCCCTCGGCGTGCTGCGCGACGGTGACAGCCTGCTGGTGGCGCAACGCACCGAAGTCACCCGGTTGCGCGACACCAATGGCGACGGCGTGGCCGATGAATACATGACGGCGGGCCGGGGGTGGAACGTCTCAGGGGCCTACCACGGCTACGCGTACGGGCCGAAGCGGGACGGGCGGGGAAATCTTTGGGTCACGCTCAACGTCGACATGGGGGAGCGCACCGACAACGACGCGGCGTGGCGGGGCTGGGGCGGGATCATCGGCGCGGATGGCGCTTTCCAGCCGATGGTGGCCGGCATGCGTTCACCGTGTGGTCTGGGCACGAACCGCGCGGGCGACATGTTTTGCGTGGATCAACAGGGAACATGGATTCCGTCGACCCCGATTTACCATCTGCGGCCAGGGGTGTTTTTCCTGAACCCCGAGGGCATCGCCTCCCAGCAGCGGCCTGACTCGCCACTAAGACTCTCGGCGCCGGTCCCGAGCAAGGTGCCGTATCCTGAGGCGATTCGCGCCCTGCCGGAAATGGTGCCGCCCGCCGTGTGGCTTCCGTACAACAAGATGGGCCGCAGCGGCACCGATCTCGTCGTGTGCGACCAGGCGGGGAAATTCGGCCCCTTTGACGGACAGCTTTTCGTCGGGGAGTTCACCGATGCAAAAGTGAGCCGGGTTTTCCTGGAGCAGGTGGAAGGCCAGTACCAGGGCGCGGCGTTTCCCTTTCTTTCGGGCCTGGCGTCCGGCGTGGTGCGGCTGATCTTCGGGCCCGACGGCGACCTTTTCGTCGGCATGACCAGTCGGGGCTGGTCGTCGCTGGGCATGCAGTCGTATGGACTGCAGCGCGTGCGATGGAACGGCGTGACGCCGTTTGCGCTGCGCGAAATGCGCGCGCGACCGGACGGCTTCGAGCTCGTCTTCACCGGTGACGTTGATCCGGCGACCGCCGCCCGCGCGGCATCTTATGCCCTGAAGAGCTACACCTATCTCTACTCCAGTGCCTACGGCAGCCCGGAGATCGATGTCCGGCCGCTGACCGTCACGAGCGCCAGCGTCGCCGAGGACCGGCGGAGCGTCCGGCTGAAGGTCGAGGGATTGCGCGAACTCTACGTGCACGAGTTACGGGCCGAGGGCGTCCGCTCCGCGGAGGGCGCGGCGCTCGCGCATCCAGATGCCTATTACACGCTGAACCGTATTCCGCGGTCGCCGTGAATGTGGGAGCGTTCGGCCGGCCGGTGGGCCGGCGCACATTTGAACTCACGGTCCTTGACATACATAGTACTACCATGTATAGTGCTGCTATGTTACTCTCGGTTTAGCGACGCGCGACACGTAAAATCATGGAGATCAACAAGGACCTAATGGCCGCTTCCTCAACCCCGATCGTCCTGGCGATCCTGGCCGAAAAAGACAGCTACGGGTACGCCATCCTGAAGCGAGTTCGGGAGTTGTCCGGAGGACGCATGGAGTGGACGGACGGGATGCTGTACCCCGTTCTGCATCGGCTCGAGCGGCTTGGCCACGTCGAGGCACGGTGGGAAGTTGCGGAGAGCGGTCGTCGGCGAAAGTACTACCGAATCACGGACTCGGGCCGCGCTCAGCTCGCTGAGGACCGCAAGCAGTGGCGGGCGGTGGACGCAACGCTGCGCGGCGTCTGGCAGGCGCTCTACCTCTCCGTTTCGGCGTCGGCCGCGCTCCATCCCCAGGCCAACTGAGTGATGCCGGCTCCAGATCACGCGGCCTTGCTCGAAGAGCAGATCGACCAATGGCGAAGCTACCTCCGCCGCCGGCAGGCGATCCACTCCGTCGACGTAGCGGAACTGGAAGACCATCTACGCGAGCAGGTGGCGGTCCTAGTCGACGCGGGGCTCGCCACCGATGAAGCGTTCCTAGTGACGGTGAAGCGCATGGGCGCCCTCGACGCCCTCTCACGGGAGTTCGCGCGCGAGCACTCCGAGCGACTCTGGAAGCAGCTCGTCGCTGTCCCTTCCGTTTCCGGGGAAGCACGAGCGCGGGGCCGCACTGACGCCATCGCCGCCTTCGGTTTTGCCGTGGCGGCGGCCGTGGCGGTCAAGGTGCCGCTGCTGTTCGGGATCCAGATGGAACAGAATGAGTCATTCTACATACACAACCTGAGCCTTTTCGTCCTGCCATTTCTGACCGGGTATTTCGTCTGGAAACGGCGGCTCGACGCCAGGACGTTCCTCCCGCTGGTCGCGGCATTCGTCGTCGCGGGCGTGTTCATCAACGTCTATCCGTTCACCCCGAACGGCAGCACCGAGGCGCTTGCGGTGGCGCACATGCCGATCGCGCTTTGGCTCGCGGTGGGCATCGCGTACGCGGGCGGCCGGTGGGGCCAGGTGGACGGCCGGATGGACTTCATCCGATTCTCGGGCGAGCTCTTCATCTACTTCGCACTGATGGCGGCCGGCGGCGGTGTGATTTCGGGGCTCACGATATTGACGTTCCAGGCCGTCGGGATCAACGCCGAGCACTTCGTCCAGCAGTGGCTGGTGCCGTGCGGAGCGGCGGGAGCCGTCCTGGTCGGATCCTGGCTGGTGGAGGCCAAGCAGAGCGTGATCGAGAACATGGCGCCGGTGTTGACGCGCCTCTTCACGCCGCTCTTAGCCGCCGTGCTCGTCGTGTTTCTGGGCACGGTGCTGTGGACCGGACACGCGATCGACATCAAGCGCGATGTGCTGATCGCGTTCGACCTGGTCCTGGCGTTGGTCGTGGGCCTGCTGCTCTACTCCATCTCGGCCCGCGACCGCCAGTCACCGCCCGGCGTCTTCGACGTGGTGCAGGTCACGTTGGTGATCAGCGCCCTCCTGGTCGACGCGATCGCGCTGTGGGCCATCGCGGCGCGCATCACCGAGTTCGGCTTCACCCCTAACCGCGTGGCCGCGCTGGGTGAGAATGTGATTCTCCTGGTCAATCTGGCGTGGTCCGCCGTGCTCTACCTCCGCTTCCTGAGAGGGCGCGGGTCGTTCACCTCCCTCGAAAAATGGCAGACGGATTACCTGCCGGTCTACAGCGCGTGGGCGGCCATCGTCGTGATCCTCTTTCCTCGGGTGTTCGGATACATCTGACATGCCAAAAATCACCTGCTTGGGCTTTCATGAAAATTAGAATATTATTCGCAACCTTACTGACACTGGCGTCGTTCACTGCAGGCTACGCACAAACGCTGGACCACGCCAAACTCGACCAGTTTTTTGACCGGCTTGCCGAAAAGAACAAGGCGATGGGGAGCCTGACCATTGCCAAAGACGGCAACGTTCTTTATACCCGCGCCATCGGCTACAGCCAGATCAGCGGGACCGAAAAGAAAGTGTTGACCGCGGCGAGCAGATTCCGGCTCGGTTCGATCACGAAAATGTTCACTGCCACGATGATCGCACAGCTCTTCGAGGAAAAGAAATTAAAGCTGACCGATACCCTCGATAACTTCTTCCCGCAGGTTCCGAACGCCCCGAAGATTACCATCGTGCAGATCCTCGCGCATCGCAGCGGCATCCCCAACGTCAGGCGCGAGCAGAATGATCGAGGAAACATCTCCACGCTGCCAATAACGAAGGATGAACACCTCGCGCTGATCGTCAAAGGCACACCTGATTTCGAACCGGACACAAAGCGGTCCTACAGCAATTCCGGCTATTTCCTTCTAGGTCTCATCCTCGAAAAGATAACTGGCAAATCCTACGGCGAAGCCCTCGAGGAAAGAATCACTTCAAAAATCGGACTTAACGGCACTTACCTGACGACCGGAAACATCGATGTGAACAAGAATGAAGCGCTTACCTATATTCACTTCGGCGGCGACTGGAAACCGGTGACTGAAACCCATCCCACCCTGCTCTTCAGCGCGGGCGCGATCGTTTCAACACCCGGCGACATGGCCAAATTCATCCAGGCGCTGTTTGAAGGAAAGCTGGTTTCAAAAGACACACTCGACCACATGAAAACGATGAGGGACGGCGAAGGGTTTGGAATGGTGACATTCACGTTCGCCGGCAAAACTTTCTACGGGCACACGGGCGGGGCTGACAACTATGGAGCCTGGCTGGCTTACGAGCCGGAAGAAAAGCTGGCGGTCGCCTACACCACGAACGCGAAGATTTACCCGGTAGCGAATATTGTAAGCGGCGTGGTCGACATTTACTACCATAGGCCGTTTCAGATTCCCGCCTTGGAATCGATCGCGATCGACTCGGACGTGCTGGACCGGTACGTCGGAGTTTATTCCATCCCGGACGCGCCCGCGAAAGCTACGGTTACCAGAGACGGCTCAACTCTTTTCTTTCAACCGCCGGGCGAGTCATCTGCAGTCCCCCTCGAAGCGGCAGCGGAGGATAAATTCCAGATTGAGGGTGTGGCAGTCTTTACGTTCGACGCCGCGAAAAACCAGATGACTGTAAAACGCAGAGGTGGGGAGAGGGTTTTCACGAAGGAAAAATAACCGTCATCGCATCCATCGAATTACACATTCGCAACGTGTCCAAGACCTATCCCAACGGAGCGCCCAGGGCTGGCTCAGAACCGGCCGCTGATGCCGAAATTCACAAACGCTCCGTTGTCGAAGTCGCCCTGCAGCCGGCTGCGATCAAAGTAGTACCACTCCTGGTGGGCGTTGAACATGTTCTGAAAATCGCAGTAGATTTCGAGTTTGGGCGAGACGACGTAGCTCAGATTCAGGTTGGCCGCGGTGCGCTGGAACTTGTAACGCAGGCGCGAGCGATCCGTCGAATACCCCACGAGATACTCTCCCGTGTGGTTCACCAGCAGACGGGAGCGGAATTTCCTCCAGGGAAAACTCAACCCGGCGTTGGCTGTCGTCGGAACGAAATTGGGGACGAGGTTGGTCGTCCGCGGCCCGGTCGAGCCGTAGTCCCCTTCGGTCGTAAGCCGGGTGTAGTTGGCAAAGAAACTGAGGCGGCCCAGGGCGCCGGGCAGAAAGGTGAGTTGCTGCTGATAGCTCAGCTCGATCCCCTGAATCCGCGCCCGGCCCGCGTTGAGGTCGGTGACCAGATTGTACCCGCCGTAGCTGCCGCCGAAGCCGTTGTCGGGGCCGTTGGGCACGGTCTGGCCGCCGAGCGAGACGATGAAGTCCTGCAGATCCTTGCGAAAGACGCCGACCGAAAACGCGCCCACCGGCTCGAAATAATACTCGAGCGTGAAGTCGATGTTTTCGGCGAACTGGGGTTTCAACGCCGGATTGCCGACCGACAGCGTCTGCGTCTGGTCGTTCACATCCTCGCGCGGCACGAGATTGGCAAAAGGCGGCCGGCCGATGCTGTTCGACCAGTTGGCCCGGGCCAGAAAAGTGCGCGAAAAATTGTAAGTGAGATAGGCGCCGGGGAACGACTGGCGATATTTTCCTTCGATGCGGCGGGGATTGTCGTAGTCCGTCCGGGCGCGCTGCACGGGATCGGGAATCGCCGCCGCCGCCGCGAGGGCGCGGGAGCGCACAAATCCCTTGCCGGTGACCTCGGTTTCCTCGAAGCGCATTCCGGCCACGGCGCGCAACTGCCGCCAGCGCGTCCCACCCATGACATAGGTCGATAAAATGTCTTCTGTCACCCGCCGGGTGCCGAGAAACTTCCGCGACTCGTCGTAATAGCGATCGGCGATCCAGTGCGCCGGGTTCTCCTTCACATTCTCGGCGACGTAACCGACATGCGTATACGGAATGGGGCCATTGCGCAGGCTTTCGGTCGTTTGGACTCCCTTGAATTGGAAGAGACTCAAGTCGCCGTCGTTGCGACCGGTGGCGGGATTGACGCCGAGCACCCCGTCCGGCCCGGCATACTGCCACCGGCGATCGCCGCCGACCTCTTCAGCCGTCTGGCGGCGAAAGCGGACGCCGGTCTTGACGTAGTTTGTCCCGCGGGAATCGAAATGATACTTGGCGTTGGCGGAAAGGCTGCCGAGGACGCCGTTGCGCTCGTTGTCCCGCTTGTTCAGTTCGCTGTTCGTGTAGTTTTTCAGGTCGAAGATGCTCGGTCCGGCCGTCTGGGTGAAAATGGGCTGCGCCGGGTCGGCGGTCTTGTCCAGCGTCCAGCCCACGCCGGTCAGCCAGGTGCGAAAAAAGCCGCCGGAGCCGATCTTCGGGCTATTGTGGCCGTCATTCTGCCGGACCAGGCTTTCCGAATACGCGGCGTCGTAATCGAGCGTGAAGCGGGCGTGGGTGTGCTCGGCGCCGGCATGGAGCTGGCGCTGCGAGTCCTCGAATCGGTTGCCATCCGTCTGGAGTTCGAAGGTCGACGCCGGCACGGCGCGGACATGGGTGATCTTGTCGGTGAAGTTGGCCAGGATGGCATTGCTCCCTGTGGGCAAGCCGGCGGCATCCAGCGGGGCGACGGTCCGGGCGGTGAATGCACGCGTCCGCAGGTATTCGAATGAGCGCTCGTGCGCGTCGTTGTAGATGCCATTGAAAAAGACGCGGAAGGCCGGGTTGAAGCGATAGTCGATCTTCAGGGTCGCGCTCTTGTTCAGCCGGTTGTTGTAAATGTCGGCCGAGCGGTAGTCCCACACGTAGGCGGGGCTGGCGGTGCTGAACGCGTAGTCCTGCGTGAGCTGATACGCGGTCACGGCGTTCTCGCTGTAGAACATGCTGAACGTCACCCCGAGGTTGCGGTTGCCGCCGAAGGCGTCGAAGACCTCCTGGTAGCTGAACGAGGTCATGGGGTGCAGGGAGTGGTTCCGCGTCGCGGGATTGTGGTCGTAGAAGAAGGGCGCCCACTTCGCGCCGAAGCGGTAGATCATCCGGCGCTTTTCCTTCAGGCTGAGGGGCGAGCGGGTCTTCATGTTGATGTTCCCGCCCAGGGAATCCGCGTCCATGTCGGGCGTGGCCGCCTTGGTGACCTCGATCGTGTCGAAGAACGCGCCCGGAATGCTGTTGGTGCGAAAATTCCGGTTCATCCCGCCGGAGCTCGCCATCTTGTTGCCATCGACCGTCACGGAATTGAGCGTGTGGTTGGTGCCGCGCACCATCACTTCGCCCACCACGCCCTCGCCGTTCAGGGCGCCAGCGATGCCGGGCAGCCGGATGAGCAGCTCGCCTGCCTCGCTGTTGGAGAGGTTGCCGTAGGCGTCGAGCGCGACGACGCTCTTGACGCTGTCGGCGTTTCGCTGGGCCGTCAGCGCGGCGGCGTTGCCCTCGCGTTCGCCGACCACGCTGAATTTGTCGAGCCGGTAGACGTCGGAGCCGAGGTCGAAGGCCACGGCGACCTGCTGGCCCGGCTCAACCTGGATCAGCCGGTCGTCGCGGTTGAGTCCGATGTAGGTGACGCTCACGGCGTGCCCGCCGGGGGGAAGGTGGTCGAATACGAACCGCCCGAGGTTGTCGGTGAGCGTGCGGCGTGCGAGCGCGGCAATCTCAACGGCGGCGCCTTCGAGCAGCGTGCGCGTCGCGCCGTTGCTCACCTGGCCGGTGATGCGACTGGTGCCGGATTCGGACCCGAACGGCCGCTGCGCCAGCACCGGCAGCGGGCAAAACCATCCGGCCAGGGTGGCGAGTGCGAGCCAGCGGGTGACGAGAGGGCGGGGGGCAAAGCAGAGGCTCATGGAGGGTGGGGGTGGAAAAGGCCTGGCCCGGGGCGGTGCGCGCGCCGGCGCCCCTGTGGGCCTGCAGGGGTGACGAGCGGGCGCGGCCTCAGGCCGCCTGGGCCTGGCGCGCGGCTTCGAGCAGGCGAATCCACGGCCCGACAAAGTGGCCGCTGTCGTGATAGGTGCGGCCGCTGATAAGATTTCCATCGATGACGCACGGGGCGTTGACGTAGATGCCGCCGCACACTTCCAGATCGAATTTGCACTTGGCGACGGTCGCCATGCGCCGGCCTTTCACGCAGCCGGCGCGCGCGGGAATTTCCACGCCGTGGCAGACGCTGGCGACGGGTTTGTTCTTTTCGAAGAAATAGCGCGTGACCTTGAGCAGGTCCTCATTTTCGCGGATGTATTCCGGCGCGCGGCCACCGCTGAAAAAGATGCCGATGTAGTCGCCCGGGTCGATCGCGGAAAAGGCGATCTCCGCGTCGATGGTGTAGCCCTCCCACTCCTTAGTGATCGTCCAGCCGGGTTTCACCTCGTGCAGCACCATCTGGTATTTCCGCTTCTCGGGGGCGGCGACGACAGGCGTGAAGCCACCCTCGATCAAGCGGTAATAGGGATAAAGCGTGTCCACCGTTTCCGAGGCATCGCCGACGATCACGAGGACTTTGTTGTTATTCATGGGAGAAAATTCAGGGGCAAATGCGAGCCGTGTCCGGACCGACAAGACGCACCGTGCGATTGTGGGTTGTCAACAATATCAACCGCCGGTTTGTTGACATCCGTTCGCAACCCAAACCCTCTCGCCTGATGAAACTCGCTGCCACGCTTCAGGAGCAGGTCGCCACCCAGTTACGGCATCGAATCCTGTCGGGGCAGCTCCTGCCGGGAACGCCGCTCCGGGAGCAGTCGCTGGCGACGGAATTTGGCATCAGCCGGGGGCCGATCCGCGACGCGCTGTTGAATCTCACCAAGGAAGGGTTGTTGCTGGCGCGACCCAATGTCGGCGTGCGCGTGGCGAACGAACCCTCCGCGTTCAAGCGGAACGTGATCGTGCACCTCCGCCGGGAGATTGAGAGTGCGGCGGTGACCGCATGGTTTGGCACGAAAGATCCGGCGGTGCTGGCTGCCCTCGACGAGAACCTCGCGCGCTACAAGGAAGCCTGTGCGGGCAGCACCTTGGGCACCGTGGTGGCGCTGGACATGGCGTTTCACCGGCTGCTGGTGGAGTCGGCCGACGAGGGTAGTCTGGTCGACCTCTGGATGCCGGTCATTCTGCGAATGTATCTTCGCTACTCGCGCCACCGCGATTTGATGGAGAGTTACAACGAGCACGCCGGCATCGTGCGCGCGATGCACGCCGGCCGCGAGTGGGAGGCCCTGGAGACCCTCAAGCTGCACATTGTATAGGAAGCGTGCGCCAACGTCCTGTGCGCGCGTGAGCGGGCGATGGCTGGCGCGCTGCGGGAAAGCGACTTCTGCCCGCACGGGTTTCGGCAGGTAGGTAGGCAGCTTGCTGCCGCCCTCCGAGCGCGAGCAAGCTCGCTGCCTACGAAAACCGAATTGGAAAAGCGACCGCAGCCGCGCTCGGCTTCATTTCGCGGGCGGGAGAGCAGCGGGCGCACGCCGGGCCGCCACGGCGCCGCTGGATTCCAGCTCTTCAATCTTCTGTTCCGAGTAGCCCAACTCCTCCAGAATCTCATGGGTGTGTTCACCGAGTTCGGCGGCAAAGGTGCGAGCCATGGGAGGGGTGCCGTGCAACCGGACAGGCGTGCCCAGGAGCCGGAACTTGCC
>JBKJRG010000184.1:0-3608 GCA_046594805.1 Opitutaceae bacterium
TCCGCAAACAGCGTGACGGCACCAAGGAGGGAGACCTCCGTTCCAGCTTGTGCGCCCTGATCTTCCTGATCGGCAAGCTGCCCCGAACTCCCGGTGCCGACGATGGCGTCCGAGCGAACGCCGAAACGCTGGTGGACTTGCTCGTCGGTGATCTGAAAAAAGATCGCCCCAAGCTGGAGCAGCAAGTCCCCAAATTGCTCAAACAGCTCGTAGACGCCGGCCAACTGATGCCGGTGGAATCGGAATACCGCCTCCAAACCCGGGAAGGGGCGCGCTGGACCCACGACTTCAATCGCCGTCGCACTGCCGCCCTCAATGACGACGAGCGTATCAATTCCAGGCGTGCGGAACTACTTCGTGAAGGTGTCAGGCAGGCGCTCAAGCCCGTATCGTTGCAGCAGGGCACCTCTCACCAGCCGCGCAAACTTGTCTCCGAGCTTTCCTCCAGCCGTCCGAGTTCTAGCAGCGACGAGGTGACGCTCTGGGTGCGGGATGGATGGAGTGATGACGAAAAAACTGTCTTAAACGATGCGCGTGCGGCTGGCGTCGACAGCCCGTTACTCTTCGGCTACCTACCGCGACTCCACCACGAAGAATTACGACAAGCCATCGCTTCTCAGGTTGCGGCTCAGGAAACGCTGGACGCCCACGGCCCGGCTGCCACGCCGGAGTCCATCGAGGCTCGCAAGGCCGTCGAGACCCATCTGGCGGTGGCCCAGCACCGGATTCAGGAACTGCTCGGTCACATCATCGGCGGCTCGAAAGTCTTTCTCGGCGGCGGGCAGGAGGCCAACGGCATCGAGCTGGCCGACAAGGTGCAGGATTCCGCCGACAGCGCCCTGGAGCGGCTCTTCCCGCAATTCTCTGAGGCCGACCATGCAAACTGGGGCCAGGTCGTCAACCGAGCCCGCGCCGGCGACGTGGGAGCGCTCTCGCAAGTCGGCTACCCCGGCGAAGTCACCAAACACCCTCTCTGCCGGCGTGTGCTCGACCTCATTGGTGCCGGCAAGAAGGGGAAGGATATTCGCGAGCATTTCAAATCCCCGCCATTTGGTTGGCCGCAGGATGCCATCGACGGTGCCCTCTATATCATGCTCGTCGCCGGCAATCTCCGCGCTACCGTCAATGGCCAGCCGGTGCAGGCATCGCTGCCGCAAAATCAGGTGGGTGTCGCCAGCTTCTACGTGGATGTGCCACCACTCAATGTGCAGCAGCGGCTCGACCTCAAGGCGCTCTTCCAGAAACTCGGCACCACCACCCAGAACAGCAAGGAGTCCGAAGCCGCCGCAGAGTCCCTGAAGAAGCTGCTCGCACTGGCGGAGTCTGCCGGCGGGGATGCACCGCGCCCGGCTGCGCCCGATCCGCAGGAAGTGCGTGCCCTGCAAATGCTTAGCGGCAATGCACAGCTACTCAAGATCCATGAGCAAAAAGACGCCCTCACCGCCAAACTTACGGCATGGAAGAAAAACGCCGATGCCATCGTCAAACGCTGGCCGGGTTGGGAAAAGTTGCTGGATTTTCATGGTTTTGCCAGTGGCTTGCCGGATGCCGAAGCCTGTGCCAAATCCATCGCTGCCATTACCGCTGGCCGCACCCTGTTGGCCGATCCCGATCCGGTGCCCGAACTGACGAAGCAGCTCACCACCGCCCTGCGAACCGCGCTCGGCAAGTTGCAGGACGACCTCGCCGTCGCATTCAAGGCTGGCGAAGAAAAGCTCGTCGCCGCTCCAGTGTGGGGTCGACTAAGTGAAGAACAACGCACCACCCTCTCCACAACCTACCAGCTCACGCCGCCGCCGAAGGCGACCATCGGCACGGACGACGAAATCCTGACTGCCCTGCGCGCCCGTACCCTGACCGACCGGCGCAACCTGCTCGATGCAGTTCCCCAGCGGTTTTCCCGCGCCTTGGACGAAGCCAGTCGCCTGCTGGAGCCCAAGGCTCAGCGCGTGGTGCTGCCCGGCGGGACCATCCACAATGAAGCCGAACTGGACCAGTGGCTCTCAGGCGTTCGCAAACAGGTGGAAGAAAAACTTAAAGACGGACCCGTAATTCTATGAGCAGCCTTCCGACTCCACTCCGCCGCCAGCTGGAAAGCGCGATCAAGCAAGCCCGCAAGATCGCTGCGGGTGGAGCGCATAAATCCCTCGAAGCACTCGCCGTGCATGAGCCGGATCCCTACCGGCACATGGATGAATCGCAGCGCGACCTGCGGCGCAAACTCCGCGCCCAGGCCAAACAACTAGGTGATGGTGAGAGCCAGGCCAAACGCGGCGCTTACGAGATCAAACATCTGGTTGAGAAGCTCGCCTATGACCAGTGGCATCGGCTGCTCTTTGCTCGTTTTCTCCTAGAGAACAATCTCCTCATCTCGCCGGAGCACGGCGTGTCCGTTTCGCTGGACGATTGCGAGGAACTCGCCCCGTCCCAGGGCTTGAAAGATGCTTGGGCTGTGGCTGCCCGCTTTGCCGCCGTCGAGTTGCCCGAGATCTTCCGCGCCGACGACCCGGCGGGCGCGGTGGAACTGCCGGTGGAGGACCGCAAGCCGCTCATCCAACTCGTCACCGGCTTGCCGGTGGAGGTGTTCACCGCCAGCGACAGTCTCGGCTGGTGCTACCAATTCTGGCAGGCGGAGCGGAAGGACGAGGTCAACGCCGCCGGCAACAAGATCGGAGCGGACGAACTGCCGGCAGTCACGCAGTTGTTCACCGAAGATTACATGGTGGACTTCCTCCTGGACAACACGCTCGGCGCGTGGCACGCCGGCAAAGTTCTCGCCGCGAATCCCAAGTTGGGCGAAAACGCCCAGAGCGAAGACGAGCTCCGCCAGGCCGTCGCTCTGCCGGGCTGTCCGTGGAAATACCTCCGCTTCATCCAAGGCAAGGACGGCAAGTGGACGCCCGCCGCCGGCACATTCGACGGCTGGCCAAGGGCGGCGAAGGAACTCAAGTGCGTCGACCCGTGCATGGGGAGCGGACATTTCGTGGTGTCGATGTTCGAGCGGCTGGTGGCCTTACGCATGGCCGAGGAAGAGCTAGACGAATCGGCGGCGGTGGCGGCGGTCATCGAGGGCAACCTGTTCGGCTTGGAGATTGACCCGCGCTGCACGCAGATTGGTGCGTTCAATCTGGCGCTGGCCGCGTGGCGGCGCGTGGGCCACTGCGCGCTGCCGGCGATGAACCTGGCCTGCTCCGGCCTCGCGCCGAACACGCGCGAAGCCGACTGGCTCGCGATTGCCGGCGACAACGAGAAGCTGATGAACGGCATGGAACGGCTTTACCGGCTATTCCAAAAGGCGGCGGTGCTGGGCAGCCTCATCAACCCGCGCGCCGGCGAGGGCGACCTGCTGGTGGCCGCGTTCCATGAACTCCAGCCGCTGCTGGAAAAGGCGCTGGCGCAGGAAGCCAGGGACGACACCGCGCACGAAATGGCCGTGACCGCGCGCGGCCTGGCCAAGGCGGCGGAAATTCTCGCCGGCCAGTTCACGCTCGTCGCTACCAACGTGCCTTACCTCGGGATTCGGAAGCAGTGCGAACCTCTGAAGGAGTTTGTCTCAACGTATTATTCAGAATCGAAGGAATGCTTATCGACTGTGTTTTGCGCGAGGA
>JBKJRG010000268.1:0-6021 GCA_046594805.1 Opitutaceae bacterium
TTTGAGATGAGTTTTCAATCCTCGCATGGTTTCCGCCCACCCGCCCGGTTTGGCCGCGTTCCAGCGGCGCGCAATGATCGTTGCGCGGGGTTGACGTTCGCTGGTCGTCGTGGATCACTTTGGGTGCTTCTTTTTCCCCGGTCGTTCGTCTCCCCTTCGCCAGCTTGGCTGGCATTTCTCAACCTCACCCAATCCCGTCTTATGAAAAACTGGTCACGCAAAGATTTTCTCAGAACGTCCATCCTCGGCGGTGGCGCTGCGCTCGTCGCCGCCCGCGGCGGACTTCTTGCCCAAGGCAGCGCCAACGGCGACATCCGCGTCGGTATCATCGGATTTAACGCCCAGGGTTTTGGGCACCTCCAAAACTATCTACCCGGCAGCAAGAGCAAGCTCGACGGCGCCATCCTCGCCGCGATCTGCGATGTGGATGACAAGGTCCTCGCGAAGGGCCGGGACGCGGCGCAGAAGGCCGGCCTCAAATCGGTCGCCGAGTTCAAGGACTACCGAAAAATGCTGGAGAGCAAAGATATCGACGCGGTGGTCATCGCCACGCCGAATCACCAGCACTCGATCATGGCGATCCTGGCGCTGCAGGCGGGCAAGGACGTCTACGTTGAAAAGCCCCTCTCGCATAATATCTGGGAAGGCCGCCAGGCGGTCGAGGCCGCGCGCAAGTACACCAAGAACATCGCGCTCGTCGGCACGCAGAACCGCTCCTCCGAGCAGATCATGAACGCCATTGAGCATGTGCGTTCCGGCAAGCTCGGAAAACTGAAGTGGGTCACCGGCACCTGCTTCAAGACGCGGGATTCGATCGGCTTCCACGACGGTGCGCAGCAGGCGGTTCCGGAAGGGATCGATTATGATCTTTGGACGGGGCCGGCTCCGTTGGTGCCGTCGACCCGCAACGGCCCCAAGGGCCCGGTTCACTACGACTGGCACTGGTTCTGGAACTACGGCGGCGGAGACGTCACCAACCAGGGCATCCACCAGATGGATGTTGCGCGCTGGATGCTCGGCGCCAAGGGCCTGCCCAAGGACGTCATGAGTTTCGGTGGCCGCTTTGGCTATCGCGACGATGCCGAGACTCCCAACACCCTCGTTTCGGTGATGAATTACGACTCGGTCCCACTGATCTTCGAAGTCCGCGGCCTCGGCCGGAAGAAGGGCATGAAGGCGATGGACGTTTATCGCAAATCGTCCGTCGGCGTGGTCGCGCAATGCGAAAACGGTTACGTCAATATCGCTGAAACCGGCGGTGCGATCGCCTATGCCAACGACGGCACGAAGCTCGTCACGTTCGAGGGCAGTGACAACGGCGCGCACCGCAAGAACTGGATCAAGTCAGTGCAAACCCGCAAGGTGACCCACGGTCTCATCGAGGAAGGCCACTACTCGAGCGCACTCTGCCATCTCGCCAACATCTCTTATCTCACGGGCACGGAGAAGGCGAATGCCCAGCTCGCCGACGCCGTGGCCTCAGACCTTGTCACCAAGGAAGCCTACTGGCGCACGCTCGATCATCTGAAGGCGAACGAGGTCGATCTCGACGCCACGAAGCCGGTCGTCGGCGCGTTGCTGCGGGTTGACCCGAAGCGCGAGATGCTCATGCACTCGGACAAGGTCGTCGCGGATGCCGCGAACGCGAGCCAGCTGCGGAAGCGCGAGGGCCGTGCCGGGTTCAAGATCCCGACGTTCCAGTCGGCCACGATCGCAGCTTCGTAAGCTCGCTTCAGTTTCTCATTCTCGAGCCCCGCGCAAAAGCGCGGGGCTTTTTTTTGGAGAGGATTGGTGGGGGCGGCTCTCCGAGCCGCACTGAGTTCCAGCGTGCGCACGCGTCGGAAGCGCGAGTCACCCTGTAACCCAAGCCGGCTCGGAGAGCCAGCCCCACCTAAGACGGCGGTAAACGCCCTTATCCCGGCGTCACCGCCGGCGTAGTCTTCGCCACTACCTTGCCGGGCGGTGCCGCGCCCCGGCGGTGCCAGCCGTCTTCCACCCGATCGTACGTTGAATGATGCAGCTTCTCGAACGTGCGGCCATCCCACGACCGCACTTCGATCGTGATGAGTTTTCGTTCCAGCGTGATCAGGTTGTACGCGTTCGGTTCGCCTCCGCGGGTCCGGTTCGAGATCGCGGTGCCTGCCTGCACGGCGATCATCGCGCGCCGCGCTGCGGGATAGTGGGTGCGAATGTCACCGGCGTAGCCTTGGTGGAGGTGGCCCGCCAGCAGCACATCCACGTTGCAGGCGTCCAGCACCGGCATCGCTCGCGCCGCCCGGCCGACGAGATTGATGCCCACATCCCCGGGCGGCGGGATAAACGGGTGGTGCGTCACCACCACCTTCACCCGCAATTCGCCTTTCGCCATCCGACCCTGCAGGGCTTCGATTTGCTCGACGGAAATCCGGCCGTTTTTCCACGTGAAGGAGCGGGCGGTATTGAGGCCCACCACCAGCATCCCGTCGTCCATGTACGTCGGATCGACGTCGCGGTTGATGTAGCGGCGGTAGCGGCTGAGAGGAAAAAGCAGACGCCGGGTGACGTCGAAGAGCGGCACGTCGTGATTGCCGGGAATCACCAGCTGAGGCTGGGGGAGGCGGCGGAGATAATCGCGCGCGGCGATGAATTGGTTGCCGCGCGCCCGCTGCGTGAGATCGCCGCTGATCACGATCAACGAGGGCGGGCGGGCCCGCAGTTCGGCCGCCAGCGCTTCGGTTACCGCCGGCACCTCGGTTCCGAAATGCAGGTCGGAAATGTGGGCGATGGTCTTCGTTGGCATGGTGGTTCAGGCGCCTGGCGTCGCGGCGGGTTCGCTACGACGCGGCTGCCCTGCTGCGGGCGGTTGGACTGCGGCGGTGATCGCGGCGGGCGCGAGCACCACGAGCGCGCCGGGCCGGATGCGAAAGCGCAACGGTGGCTTCAAGTCCACCAGTTCGCCATCGACCGCGATCGGCAGGGCCACCCCGTTCTCGCTGGAAATGACGGCGGCCGTCACCTCCAGCTTACCGAGGCCATCCACCTGGTCGATCGCGCGACGGAGCGACTGCCACATCAACCGGAGCAGGGTCAGCATTCGCCTCGCCCGCGTGCTGTAGATCCAGAGCCGCCCCTCATCGAGCCGGGGACGCAGGCTGTCATCGAGGGCGCGCGCGGCGTACGCGTTGTTGGCAACGACGACAAACGGCGAACGCAGCGCGATCCTCTTCCCGTCGGTTTCCACCCGCACGCGAATCCGGCGCAGCCGACGGAGAACGGCGATCGTGGCCAGCAACATGGCCCACCATTTGCCGTGCCCATGGGTCTGGCGGAGCGCATCGCGCTTTCGCACCGCCTCCGGATAGGAACCGATCGAACAGTTGTTGATGAAAACTCGATCGTTCACTTCGCCGACGTCCACCCGGCGTCGCTCACCGTGCGCGAGGGCTTTGATCACTTCGCGCCAGTCCTGGGGAAGCCCCAGATCCTTGGCAAAGTGATTCAGGGTGCCGAGCGGGAGCACCCCCAGGGCCACATTGGTACCCGCAAGGCAACCGGCGGCGGTGCTGATGGTGCCATCGCCGCCGCCGACGAAAATCGCATCGGGCTTTTCGGCGACCGCCGCCGCAAAGGCTGCGCGCATCTTGTCCGGTGCCGGGCGCTCCAGCCGCACCGTTACCCCTTCCGCGACGAGTGCGGCCTGCAAATCCTCCGGTGTAACCGATCCACGCTCACCGTTGAGCGACCCGGCTTCGGCGTTGAGGATTAAGATGGCATTCATTCCGGGCGCCCTGCTTGACCGGTGGGAAGCGCGCCGGTTCGCCACCCGGCCGGAGAACCGTGGGGGGCGCCGGTCACGCGGTGCTCGCCTTGTCCCGCCGCTCCGCTTCTTTTTCCCCATGCTCTCTTTGCTCCGGATCCTCGTTATATGCCTCGGAATAGCGGGCCTGGCCCGGGCAGCGGAGCCGGCGCCCGCTGGCCGGGCCCAGGCGCGCGCGCTCAAGATTACTGTGCTCTCCACCATGCTGGCCGATGGCAAGGAACTCGGCGAATGGGGCTTTGCGGCGCTGGTCGAAGTCGACGGGCGGCGAATCCTGTTCGACACCGGCGCCCAGCCGGACGTGGTGCACAAGAATGCCCGCTCGCTGAACATAGATCTGACGAACGTCCCGGAAATGGTGCTGAGCCATTCCCATTCCGATCATCTTGGCGGCTTGATGACCCTGCGACGCGCGGTGCAGGCCCAGGCGCCCACGGCGCTCGCGCGCGCGCATGTCGGCGAGGGGATGTTTTCCCCGCGCGTCGGCACGCCGCCGGGCGTCGAGCATAACCCGATGGTGCGGTTGAAGGGAGAGTATGAGGAGACGGGCGGGACGTTTGTCGTGCACTCGAGCCCGGTGCAGCTGGCCCCGGGCGTGTGGCTGACCGGTCGCGTTCCCCGGGTCCACCCGGAGCGCAACCAAAGCGGGAGTCTAATGATCAAAACGCCGCAGGGGCTGGTGGAGGACAATCTGCCCGAGGACATGGCGCTGGTGATCGACACCGCGGCAGGCCTGGTGATTGTGACCGGCTGCGGACACGCGGGGATCATCAACATCGTCGACCACGCCCGGACGTTCGTGCGCCCCGCGCGGGTGCACGCCCTGATCGGCGGCATCCATCTTTTCAATGCGCAGGAAAAGACGCTGGCCTGGACGACGGAAAAGCTCCGCGCGGTCGGAGTGGATAATTTCATCGGCGCGCACTGCACCGGCATCGAGACGGTCTATCGCTTCCGCGCCGACCTCGGCCTGGACCGCGCCCATTGCGTGGTCGGGGCCGTCGGCGGCTCGTTCGAGCTGGGTCGCGGGATCGATCCGCGGACGATTGCCAAGTGAGGCGGGTGATCATAGCAGGGGCGTCGCTGGCCGACGCCCGCGAACACCCTTCGCCTTCGTGCCCTGCCGGGCGTCGGCAAGCGACGCATCTACCGCGTGATCCGCTGGAAGATCTGCGGCGGCGAGGTGCGCCGGATAAGATGCGTCACATTGCCGGTGTCATTCCGCTCGAAGGCGTAGATATCTGGCGAGACCAGCGAAAAGAATTCGGAGCTCGATTGCGGGAAGATTTCGATCCGGGCCCCACTGCTCGGCAGCACAAAATAACGGCCGTCGCGCTCGGTGAACGTAAGCGTGAGGTCCTCGCGTTCATAGCGGCCGACCAAGGCACTGAAGGTGTTCGGCGGGAGCGCCAACGCGGTGCGCTCGATCATCTGGTAGTCGGGCCAGCCGTATTCCCGAGCCAGGCTGCGCAGGATTTCGACGCTGAGCCGGTTGCCATTGGACGCGTTGGTCATGATGACCGCGCCGCGGCCGGTGCGCGGGTACAGGACGAACATGCAACGGAATCCTTCGTTCGATCCGCCATGGCTGAGTTGGAGCGCGTCGCCCTCGCCCTTGGTCCCGATCCCGAGGCCGTATTCGCTGCCGGCCAGGATGGGCGTGATCATCGCCTCGGCGGAGGCACGCGAAATCAATCCATCCGCCCCCTGCAGCGCCTGGCTCAGGGCGAGGCCGAACCGCGCGAGATCGGTGGGCGTGGTCCACAATCCGGCGGCCGCCATCTCGGGATAAACATGCGCATCGCCTGGGACGGGCTTGCCTTCCGCATCATGGCCCGCGGCCCCGAGCGCCGCGAGCGACGCGGGGAGAGGTTGTTCGTATGTGCTCGCGCTCATGCCCGCCGGGCGCAGCACCCGTTCGCGCATGAGCGCTGGAAACGACTGGCCCGTCACGTCGATCATGAGCTGCTGCAGCACGCCATAACCCCCGCCGGAGTAACGCCACTTCGTGCCGGGCTTGAGCTCGATTCGGATGGCGGCGGTGTTGGCGGCGGTGCCATTCAACACCTGCACCAGTGTGGGCAAGGTCGCGGTCGACGCGTAACCGGGGAAACCATGGACCGTCAGGCCGGCGGTGTGACTGAGCAGGCGGCGCAGGGACACGATCTCGCCGGCCGCGGCAGGTCCCATCGTCGCCTGCCGCGGCCGGCGAGATCGTGTCCCTG
>JBKJRG010000314.1:0-4257 GCA_046594805.1 Opitutaceae bacterium
GCGACCTCGTTGCTGCGGAATCACGAATTGCGGTTGATGAAACACCGGCGGACGGGTGACAAGAAATACGCCAGGGACGGCGACCTGGAAACCATCGCCCGGCTGCGACCGGACGACTGGAGCTACCTCGAGACGATGGCCCTGACCTTCGAGGAACCCGAGCTCAACACCGTCTTCGTGCATGGCGGGTTCCTCCCCAACGAGCCGTGGCAGAAACAGCCGGCGGAAATCGTCACGCGGATCCAGGTCATCGATCATCAAGGCCGGCCGGCCAAGCGCGCCGACGAGCCGGACGCGCCCGCCTGGGCGGATCTATGGAGCGGCCCGCCGTTCGTGGTCTATGGTCACACGCCGCGGCCCGAGATCTACAAGCTCAAGTGGTCCGCCGGCATCGACACCGGCTGCGTGATGGGCGGACATCTCACCGCCCTGATCCTGCCGGAAAAACGTTTCATTCAAGTCAAAGCCCGCCAACGTTACTGGACCTAACGCCCGCCATGCCCGCGCCCCTTGCCCCCATCCCGGAAGACACGTTGCTGCTCTGCGTCGACATGCAGCCGGTCTTTCTCAAAGCCATTCCCGGCAGCGATCGCGTGATGCGTCGCTGCGAATTCGCCATCACGGCCGCGCTGGGCGTCGGCCTGCCCGTGGCGTTCACCGAGCAGGTGCCGCAAAAACTCGGCGGCACCGCGCCCGAGTTGATCTCGCTCGCGTTGCGCGCGCCGGTGTGGGGAAAGAACACGTTCTCCGCCCTGGCCGACGACGGCATCCGGGACGACCTCCTGCGCCGGCGCGACACCCAGCACCTCATCCTGTGCGGAATAGAAACGGCCGTGTGCATCTATCAGACCGCGGCCGCCGCCGTGGCGGAAGGGATGCAGGTAACCGTGCTCGGTGACGCGGTCGGTGGCCGCCGGCCGGAAGACGGCTATGTGTGCCTCGCCGCGCTTGCGCGGCTGGGGGTGCAGGTGCTGCCGGCGGAAACCGTATTCTACACGCTGCTGCGCGACGTGGGTCATCCTTACTTTCGTGCCTTTACGCAGCTCGTGAAACTGCACAGCCAGCCTTGAGCGTCATGCCCGACGAAATCACCACGATGATCGTGCGGGAATTGAAGGCGATGGAACCCGGCTCTCACGGCCGGGCATTCTCGAGCCTGCTCGTCCTGAAAAAGCTGGCTTCGAAAACCGCCTCCAACGGCAATGCATTCTACAGTGTCGAACTGGGGGACCGCAGTGGCTCGTTCAACTGCACGATTTTCAACGACAGCCCTTGCTTCGAGGCGTTGAAGGCCGCCGGCGAAGGCGCCGTGCTGCGGATCGACGGCAAAATTGAGTTCTACCAGGGTCGGTTTTCCCCGCGACTCGGCAAGGCGATCGCGCTCGCCGAAGCCGAACTGGGGGCGCCGGGCCTCCTCGAGAACCTGGTCGAGACGGCGCCGGAGGACCACCTGGCGCTCTGGCAGGAATTCCTCGGCTTCATCGACCGGATCAAGCACGACGAGCTGCGCATGACCGTGCGCGGAGTCTTCGAGGAAATCGGCGAAACGTTCCGCTGGTCGCCGGCCGCGGTGGCGATGCATCACGCCTATCGTCACGGGTTGCTGGAGCACACCGTCCACATGGCCCGCGCCTGCCAGGCATTGCTGCCACTCTATCCGGAGGTAAATCCTGACCTCGCCCTCGCGGGCATCCTCCTGCACGACACCGGCAAGGCGATCGAGTACGAGGGCACGCTCGCGACCAAGCGCAGCCGGCGCGGGATCCTGCAGGGTCACGTCGTCCTCGGCTATCAGCTCGCGCGCAAGCATGGTATTCGCGCCAAGCTCGACAGCGAGCGGCTCGAGCGGCTCGAACACATCATCCTCTCGCACCAAGGCGAACCTGAGTGGGGCGCCGCCGTGTACGCGGCCACCGCCGAGGCCGTGTTCGTTTCGATGATCGACAACCTCGATGCCAAGATGGGCATGGTGCAGCGCGCGCTTCGCCAGGCCAACGCAGGCGATGAATTCTCGGAGCGACTGCCCGGGCTCAGCTCGCCACTGCTCACCCGCCAGCTCCCGCCCTCCGCCCCACCCCCCGTTCCCTGAAGGATTATTCCTTCCCCGATCGCCACGCGGTGCTCTCGCCGCATTTCCGCCCTACTTTCATGCGCACCCTACTTCCCCTCATTTTTCTAAACGCAACGTTGCTCATCGCGCCCGCGTTTGCCCAGGACCCTGCCACGCCGGCTGGCGCCAAAACCGCACCCGCCGCCAATGCCCCTCCTCCCGAGCCCGCGCTGCAATGGCACGATGTCACCGAGTGGGGCGTCGAAGGCCGCGCCTTCGGCGACCTCGAACGCCTCGCGTGGTTCGATCGCTTTCCGCGTGAAGCCGAAGGCAAGGTCACGAACGCGGTCTGGGACCTCAGTCGCAACAGCGCGGGCATGATGGTGCGGTTCAAGACCGACGCGTCGACCCTCTGGGCCAGCTACACGCTGCGCAGCGAACGGCTCGCCATGCCCATCATGACCGCCATCGGCGTAAGCGGGATCGATCTGTATGCGCGCGACGACTCCGGCAAATGGCGCTGGGTCGGGGTGACGCGTCCCGACAAAAAAATCATGCGCCAGGCGATCATAGCCGGGCTGGCCCCCGGGCTGCGCGAATACGCCGCCTACCTTCCGCTTTTCAACAGCGTGGAGAATCTCTCCATCGGCGTGCCACCCGAGGCGAAGTTCGAGCCGCTCGCTCCGCGCGCCGCGAAGCCGATCGTATTCTACGGCACCTCCATCACGCACGGAGCCAGTGCCTCGCGCCCCGGCATGGTGCACACCGCCATCCTGGGACGCCGCTTCGATCAACCGGTGATCAATCTCGGCTTCTCCGGCAACGGCCGCATGGACGCCGCCGTCGGCGAGCTGCTCGTGAAAATCGACGCCGCGGTCTACGTGATCGATTGCCTGCCGAACATGAGTGCCGCCCTGGTCCGCGAGCGCTGCGTCCCGTTAATCCGCCAGATCCGGGCGGCGCGTCCCGATATCCCGATTGTCCTGGTGGAGGATCGTCGCAACGCCAACTCGTGGATTCTGCCCGAGCGAAACAAGACTCACACCGACAACCACGCGGCCCTGCGCGAGAGCTTCGCGCAACTACAGAAAGAAGGCGTGACCCGGCTGTATTACCTGCCCGGCGACGACCTGCTCGGTTTTGATGCCGAAGGCACGACCGATGGTTCCCATCCGAACGATTTGGGCTTTGTGCGCCAAGCCGACCAGTTCGAACCGGTGCTGCGCAAGGCGCTGAAAGGCTGACGCGGTTTTGGGTTTTGAGTTGTGGGTTTTGGGTTCTCGAAATGGGAGTGCGAATCGCTCCCCCCTCCGGTCGTTCGTTTTCCCAGCTCAAAAATCCGCACCCAAACTCACAACCCGGCCCCTACGCGCGCCGCGCACGCGATCATCGCCGCCACGCTGCGGTCCACGTCCTCATCCCTCGTCGACCAGCATGAGACGCTGATCCGCATCGCGGTTCGTCCCTGCCACACGGTGATTCCGGTCCAACAGGTGCCCTCCTCCTGAATCGCCTCGATGGTGCGCTTGGTTTTTTCCGCATCGCCGAACGCAACGAGCACCTGGTTCAACCCGACCTCGTTGAGGATTTCGAAGCCGGCCGCGGATAATTTTTCGGCAAACCGCCGCGCCTGCGCGCAATTGCGCTCGACCAGTTCGGCCACCCCGCTGCGGCCCAGTGAACGCAGCGCCGCCCACACCTCGACCCCGCGGGCCCGGCGCGACAACTCCGGCGTGAAATCGCCCGGATTCCGGTTCTCACTCTGGGTGGGAAGGTATTCCGCGGTAATCGCCATTGCCGCCTGCAGCGCGTGGGCATCCCGCACGAAGGCCAGCCCACAGTCGTAGGGGACATTCAGCCACTTGTGCGCATCGGTTGCCCAGGAGTCGGCCCGCGCCAAGCCGGCGCAGAACATCGCACGCGAGGGCGCGGCCGCCGCCCACAATCCAAACGCGCCGTCGACGTGCACCCACGCGCCCGCGGATTGGACGCGTTCGCACACCTCGGCGATCGGATCAAACGAGCCGGTGTTCACGTTGCCCGCCTGTACGCACACGATGGTCGGACCCGAAATGGGCGGAAGTTTTGCGGCGATCATTCTCCCCTGGTGATCGACCGGCACCTTGACCACGCGACTGCGGCCGAGCCCCAGGATGCCGAGCGATTTTGTCACCGAAGGGTGTGCCTCCGCGCTGATGATCACCGCG
>JBKJRG010000489.1:0-4564 GCA_046594805.1 Opitutaceae bacterium
CGTGATCGCCTTCGCCGCCAGCAGCGCGGGCGACGATCTGCCGCTCTCCGCCGTGCCTGCGGTCGGATGAAACTCAAGCGAACCCGGCCATCGCGCTCTGGTTGCAATCCACGCGTCCCGCGGGCCGGGTCGCTGAGCTTGGGTCGTTAGACGGCGTCGCATGCCATGACAAATCCACCCCTCATTTCGTTCGTCATCCCGGCGTGGAACGAGGAATCCGTCCTCGGGCCGACGCTTGAAGCGGTAAGTGTCGCCACGCGACATTTGGCCGAGCCAACGGAGGTCATCGTGGCAGACGACAGTTCCACCGACCGAACGGCGGAGATTGCACGTCAGCACGGCGCACGGGTCGTCACCGTTCATCACCGGCAGATTTCAGCCACGCGCAACGCTGGGGCACGGGCTGCACAAGGTGATTTGCTCATCTTCATCGACGCCGACACCACCGTCACTCCCGAGGCCGTCTGTGCGGCAGTCGAGGCCGTGCGCGAAGGGGCCGTCGGGGGCGGCTGCGCCATTCACTACAGCGGGCGCATTCCCGCTTACCTTAGAGTGTTCGTGCCCATCGAGGTTTGGTTTGCCCGGAGGATGCGGATTGCCTTCGGGTGTTTCCTCTTTTGCACGCGCCAGGCGTTCGAGGCCGTGGGCGGATTCGACACGACACTCTACGCGACGGAGGAGATTACCCTCAGTCTCGCGCTGCGCCGTCAAGGCCGGTTCGTCTGCCTCCGCGAGTGCGTCTCCACTTCCGGTCGCAAGCTGAGAACCCATTCCACCGTCGAGTGGTTCGTTCAAATTTATCGCATCACCTTTGCCCGGCAGAGATACATTCGTGACCGCAGCGCGATGGGGGTGTGGTATGGCGACAGGCGGCCCGACCCTGAATTGACCAAACGACATCCGAGCAGGGGTCAGGGCGCTAGAAGCTAATTTTCTCGCGGCAGCCAAGCTCTCGTTAACTTGTAGCGGCCCGACCCCGTGCGCCCGACCCCTAATGAAAATCAACAACGCCACCACTTTTTTAGCCATATTCTCTGTAGTAATAGCGCATGGTCTGATGCTAGCCCACCCCGGTTCAGGCATCGCGGTTAATTCACACGGTGAGGTCTATTTTCAGGATAGTGCGGCGCGCACAATTTGGAAAATCGATGCGAAGGGGAAGCTATCCGCATTCAATGAAAAGATTGGCGGTCATTGGATGGCGCTAGACACAAACGGCCGCTTCGCGCGTTCCGAACTAAAGCTCGTGGAAAGAATCTCGGCGTTGGGTGCATCACCAGCATTGATTGTCGCCGATGGCGGTGCGCCAATCGTGCTCGGCGGCGATGGTAATCTCTATTACGGGGCGTCCTTTTCCGAGGCTGGTGAAGTCGAGGTTGGCCTGAGGAAAATATTCCAGGACGGATCGCACCAGCCCTTTGCTCCGCAATTCGCCCAGAAGGTGAAGGATCTCGGAATTACCGGAATCGCCAAGGCTCCAGATGGATCTCTCTACGTTGCGTGCCTCACCGATATCATAAAAGTTGCGCTGGACGGGTCATTCAAGGCAATCGCGAGCCGCGTGGTCGTGCCAAACTGCGACCCAATTGAGCCCACGGTTTTTTTGCGAGGGATGGATGTCGATTCCGGGGGGATGATCTATGCTGCTGCAGCCGGTTGCCGTTGCGTAATCCGGATTACGCCCCAAGGGGCCATCGAGACGATCTTGAAGTCCGAACCGCCGTGGTCCCCGACCGGCATCGCAGTCCATAAAGATGACATCTATATTCTCGAATACACGAATGCTAGTGGGGCGCTTGGCGAAGGCTGGCTTCCGCGAGTCCGCAAGCTTGCGCGGGACGGAAGAGCAACCACGTTGGCGAGCATTACGAAGGAGCAGCAGCAAGCTCAACCCAACCACCAACGGCCCTGACTCTTTTTGGTAGAAGCCGAAGGTGGCATGCATCGATTCAGCGCGTCTCCCGTTCTCCGAAAAGCCAAGCGACGGAAACCTTGAGCACTGAGGCAATCGCCCTGATCTCGTAGTCACGCAGGAAGCGCTCGCCATTTTCGATGCGCGTGATGGTGGGCCGCTCCAGCGGCTTCCGTGCTGCTCCATGGAATGGAGGCTTCCGAGTGCACCAGCTTCAGACCCTTCAAAACACCTCAGCCAACACCTGAGGATAACCGTCAAGGGGTTGGTGCGAGATATTTTCATGCGGCGTGGAGTAACGCGTGGAGGGGAGAGGCGTGGTCTTTGAGGGCGGCGCAGTAGCGGGCGTCGTCGTAGGAGGTGCGGTCCTGCCAGCAGGACTGTGTAGAGGGGGTCTGCCTGTTACATGTTACCGAAGTCAAAGGCCACCACGGCCCAATCCAACCAGGCAAAATGTGACAGGTAGAGCCCTCGCCTCATGCGCCAACCGCGTCACTGTTGGGCGATTGTGTAACGTGTAACAGGCAGACCCCGTCCAAGACCGCGGCACGGCCGCGTCTCCGGCCATCATACTCCCCAATCTCCGGCCTCCGGTCTCCGGCCTCTAATCCCTGGTCGCCGGCATTCTCGCCCGCGCCCGCAACGCCTCCAAGCGCGTACGCGCTGCAGCATCAGGGGCAAGCGTCAGGCCCAGCGTGATCAGCCATCCAGCCGTGTCGGTGAAACCATGGCGAACGTTGAGCTCCGCCGTGCGGTAGACGAGCTCAGTGCGGTGCGGAAAAATTCGGACACCCTCCTCCAGCACGGAAAGTTGGGCCCGCGTCGGCGGCTGGACGCAACTCGCCCAGACTTCGGCGATCAATTCGTAGACTTCCACCAGCGGCGGGTTCTGCTCGCGCGCGGCCAAAAGGGGCGTGAACACCTCGCTGGCCTGTTCGGGCGTGAGTCGGGGCCCGGCGCTCGCGCGGGCGGTGCCCGACGCGGCGAAGCGCAGCCGCGCGAGCTCGAACCCAGCGCGCAGCCGGAGTGTTTTGGTGCGCGCGGCGGCGTCTTCGAGGAAGGCGCGTGCGGCGACGTCGTTGCCGGCGTCGACTTCGCACAGGCCAATCACCGCGAGCAACCGCGGGTCGCGGCTGCCGCGGTCGTAGGCGCGCATCAGCGTGCGTCGCGCCTGTTCGAGGTATTTAGACGTGAGCCCCGGGAACTGCGTTTTCACGAAACCGATTTCAAGCCGTTCCCAGTCGCCTTTGAGGCGCGCGATTTCCACGTCGTTCGCCAGGCGCAGGGGGTAGTCTGGCAGGCGCGGCCGTTGCGCCGGGCGAAGCACGAGCCGGTCGCGGATGGCTTCCGGGAGATGCTCCGTGAGCTGCTGCTGCCCCGTCGCAAAATCCAGGCCGAAGCATTCCTGAAAAAGCGTCTCGGTGACCGGCTCGACCGCCGCCCGCTCCGCGAACTTCCAGAACGCCGCCCGCCGGGGCGCACCGCGGCCGCCCAGCCCCCAGCGCACGAACAAGGCGGCCTGCACTTGCCACAGCGACAGCGCTCCGCCCGACGCCGGATCGCCGGAAGACAGTTCGCCCGCGAAAAACTCCCCCAGCGGCAGCAACGGACGGTTCGCTTCCGGTCCCGACTTCAGCGCCACGCTGCCCGCATCGGAAAGCCAGTCCAGCCGGTCGAGGATAAGGGCATCCTCGGTGAACTTGGCCCGCGCGAACTGCGTGAGCACGCCGCTGATGAACCACGGGGGCAACGCGGGCAGCCGGTTGCGCAGGACATAGGCCACGTAATCAATCGTGAGGCCGACGCGGTTGGGGTTGAACTCGCGTTCTCGCACCACGGCAAAAAGCACCCCCGCGTCACGATCCCACAGCCGAAGGTTCGGCAGAAAAGTGTAGCGTGGCGGCGGCGGGCGGCGGCGCAGCTTGCCGTCGTCGAGTGGCACCACGGCATCGGCGAAACGTTCCTGCTCGGCGGCGGTCAGGGCCATTTGCGCGACGACTTCCTGCGACGTCGGTGGCAGTTGCGCGCTGTCGACGAAAAGCAGGGTTTGCTGCTCCGTGAGCCTTAACTGGAGCGCGGGGGGCAGCAATTCGCCCAAGAGCAGGTGCAGGCGATGGTGGTTCGCGATGAGCTCCCGCGTGAGCCGCTCCGGACAGGAAGATAACACCTCCACTCCGGCCACCTCCGCGTAGCGCCAGGGCAACGCATTCGCCTTTTCCTCGACGAGGAAAGGCGGCAGCGCGATCACCTTCGCCTCGGCCGCTCCGGCCGCGCAGGCCCCGAGCACGACCCCGGCGGCAAGCGAAAGCAGGTGGCGGCATGGGCTCATCGGAGGAAAGCGAGCCGCCACGCTGCAGCCACTGGAGCCCGACGACGAGCGCGAAGCGCGGAGCGGCGGTTTTCAACCACCGAGTGCATTTCGAATCCCATTCGGTCCACGCGAAGCCGCGAAGAACACGAAAGGGAGCAAAGTTTTCCTGGGCGGCTCCATCTCCTGGCTTCCTGGCTTCTGAATTTTCCGCATTGGTCAGATCAATTCTGTTCATTCGCGTTGGGTCCGATACCGCGAAGCTTGCTTCGCCTTGGTTGGCGTGTAGCCGCGAGCGTGACAGGCTGTGTGAAAACTCAACGCTTCGGAAATTTTGTAAAATG
>JBKJRG010000361.1:0-2798 GCA_046594805.1 Opitutaceae bacterium
GCGAATTCCTCGCGTAACTGGCCGGGCAACAGGTCGACGACGCGGCGTTGCAGGGCGAGCGCTTCGTCCCACCGCCGCACGTAGAGGAGGGTGGAGACCAGGCTGCGGACGTTGGCGATGTTGGCCGGATCGAGTTCGACGGCGCGGCGCTGGCTGGCGAGTGCCGCGGCCCAGCGGCCCTGCCGGCGTTGGATGAGGCCGAGCGAGGCGTAGCCGGTCGCATCGTTGGGCTGCAGGCGGATGATCTTTTCGTAGGCGGCGGTCGCGCGGTCGAAATCGCGGTAGGCGTAGTAGGCATGGGTGCCGATGAGGCGGGTGACGTCCGGGGCATCGGGCGCGAGGAGCGTGGCGCGCGCGATGGCGGCATCGCTCCTGGCCTTGCGCCCGGCGCTCGCATCACGGTCCCAGAAGACGTTCAACGCATGCACCACGGCGAGTTCGCCCCACGCGGCGGCGAAGTTCGGATCCAAATCCACGGCGCCCTGGAAAAGTTTCTCCGCGCGATCGAGCCCGGTCTGGCTGCTGGTCGGCGCGCGGTGGCGGGTATCACGGCCCTGGAGATAGAGGTCGTAGGCGGCGGGATTTTCGGTGGGGCGGCGCGCGATGAGTTTCTGCGTCTGCGGCGAGAGCGCCGCCTCGAGCGCCCCGGCAATCTCGGTGGCGAGCGCGGCCTGAATCGCGAAGATGTCAATAAGGTCGCGGTCGTAGCTTTTCGCCCAGACGTGCTCGTCGGTGCGGGCGTTGATGAGCTGGCCGGTCACGCGGACCTTCTTGCCTGCGCGCCGGACACTGCCCTCCAGAATGTAAGCGACGCCAAGCTCCTCGCCGATCTGGCGCAGCGTCTTCTTCGAATCGCGATACTGCGTGACGGTCGTGCGCGAGACGACCTTCAGCTCCCGGATGAGCGCGAGATTGGTAAGAATATCCTCATGGACGCCATCGGCGAAAAACGCGCTGTCCTTTTCCTCGCTCATGTTGGTGAACGGGAGGACCGCGATGGATTTCGCGTTTGCGAAATCCAAAGGCGGCTTCGCCGCGGCGAGAGCCGGGGGCGAGGGCATGGGAGCGGCGACAGGCTTGGCGGTTTCCGCGGCGGGCGATTTTTCCTTCGCTCCGGGTCGCAGCGCGAAGAACACCGCGGCACCGATCGCGACTGCCGCGATGGCCCCGACGGCAAGAAGCGGGGTCCTGGTCGCGGGGGTCGCACCCGTTTGTTGTAGCGCAGGCGTCCCGCCTGCCTCCCGATGAACGGCAGGCGTGGACGCCTGCGCGACCCTCTTCGACGACTCGAGCAGGCGCTTCGCCTGCGCGACAAATTCAGGACTCGGAACGCCGCCGGGCAGACGCGTCCACTGGACGCGCATGAATTGCTCCGGCACGAGCGCGCCCGACTCGGGGGTCCCGTCGATCACGACCGGCACGATGAAAGGCACGCCGTCCGCCATATCGTGCGTGCGCTCGACCGCGATTTTCCATTCGCGGCGGAAATAGCCTTCGCTGCGCTCCTGGGTCCGCGCGGAAATCACCGGCATGAACAGCGCGCAGGAGCGAATCTGGCCGCGGATTTTCTGATCCCACGTGTCGCCGCCGCGCAGCTCGTTCTGGTCGAACCAAACCTCGACGCCAAAGCCGCGCAGGGCATCGGCGATGCGGCGGGCAGCGTCGGTGTCTTCCCGGGCGTAGCTCAGAAAGACGGCGGCAGTGGCAATGGATTCAGGCACAGGCTGGAGGCTACTATCAGTGAGCAACGGCGCACGGCCTGACGAGGCCAAAGACGGATTGGCATCCGGCTGAAACGGGCATTCCCCGCCCCACGACGGAAAGGGAGTCGCGCGCCATGGCAGAATAATGGGGGAGGCATCCCGCCGCGCGACGCCGTTGCGCCAGACTTGCACCGCGGCGTGGCCGCGTTTTGCTCCGGGCGATGAAAACTCGCCACTTGTTTTTGTTCGGTGGCGTCTGGCTTGTCGCGAGCGCCGGGGTCTGCGGCGAAAACTGGCCGCAGTTCCGCGGCACCAACGCTTCGGGGGTCGCCGCCGGCTCGCACCCGCCCGTGAAGTTCGGCCCGACGGAGGGCGTGAAGTGGAGCATCGAGGTTCCGTGGTCGCCCTCGTCGCCAGCGATCTGGGGCGACCGGATTTTTCTGACCACGTTCAATGCCGGTCAGCTGGAGACGCGCTGCCATGATCGCTCCAATGGAAAACTGCTCTGGGCGCGTGGCCTCAAGCCGGAGGGCGTGGAGGATTTCCACCGCTCCGATGGCAGCCCGGCGGCCTCGTCGCCCGCGACCGACGGCCGGCGCGTCGTGAGTTACTTCGGTTCGTTCGGGCTCATCGGCCACGACCTCGAGGGCAAGGAGCTGTGGCGCCATCCGCTACCGCTCGCACTCAGCGCCGGCCAATATGGCTCCGGCACATCGCCGATCATCGTGGGCGACACGGTTGTGCTGTGCCGCGATCTCTACCGGTTTTCTTCGCTGCTTGCGCTGGACGTGCGCACCGGGAAAAAACTCTGGGAGACACCGCGCCCCGAGGCTTCCTGCAGCTTCGGCACGCCAGTGCATTGGAAAAACAACGGCGCGGACGAAATTGTCATCGCGGCCAACTCCCGGCTGAAAGGCTTCGATCTCAAGACCGGCAAGGAGCGCTGGGTCGCGGAGAATGTGACCGGCTACGTCTGCACGACGGCGTTCGTGGCGGACGGCATGCTTTATTTCGGCGGCTTCTCCAACGACACCGCCGACTCGCCGCTGCCGACCTGGGAAGAGTTCTACAAGAAATACGACAAGAACGCCGACG
>JBKJRG010000635.1:0-3754 GCA_046594805.1 Opitutaceae bacterium
ATCTCCTCGTGCTTTTGAATACTGAAAGGTGACCCCGTAGGCCAGCTCGCTTGCGAGCGCTTTCCAGAGCGCGCGCAAGCGCGCTGACCTACGTCGGACTGAATAGATACGGCTCAGGGGAACTCACCGGGAGCGATGCAGTGGAAGAGATGTTTGTAATTCCGCCTTCAGGCGGATGCAGACAAACCTCCGACTGAAGGCGGAACTACGAGCGCGGTGCCGCAGCTCCATTTTGCTGTGAGTTCGCTTTGAGAGTCAGAATGAGTTTAAACCGCACGATCCCGACTCAGAGCAGCAGCTCGAAATAGATCAATGGGACGCGGCGAAAAGTGGTGCGGCCGACTTCGCGAAAGCCGCACTTTTGGTAGAACGCACCGGCGCCGGCAGCGGCATCGAAAGCATCGAGGAAGATGGCGTCGGCCCCCATCGCAAGGGCGTGGGTTCGCGCCGCGGCGAGGCAGCGACGGCCGAGCCCACGGCGCTGGTGGGTGGGATGAACGGCCATGGCGGCCAGGTAAACGGGCCGCCGGCCCGGGGTGAAAAAACGGCGGTCGATGGCCCAGGGTTTGTTTTTGGTCAGCCGCAGCGTGGCGACGATGCCATCGGCGGCGCGGGCAACGAGCACCAGGGAGGTGCGCACGTCACGGGCGAGGACTGCACCCGTCGCGCCGCGTGACCAGAAACCCTGGCCGTGGCGCGCGCTGAGATCGCGGGTGGCGGCGTTGCGCAATGCGACCAGCGCGGGAATATCCGCGGCGCCTGCAACCTCTACGACGTTAACCACTCCATGACGTTTTGACGGGGTTCGCCTGCCTGTCGAAGCCGTTTTCGGCGGTGGAGTTTCGCGCCGTCGTGGCCCGGGTTTTCGGCGCGGTCAAATAGTCGGTCGCCGCGTCGCCGTTGTAGGACAGGTCGCTGACCTGGCTCCGCTGCTAATACCCCCGCTGCTGGAGCGCGCGGCTGAGCTCTTGCATGAAGGCCTGCGCATCGGCCGGATTCGGCCGGTAACCCGGCTGGCTGACTTCGGTGAAGCCCGGCCGGCCATATTGGTCGACGATCCATTTTCCGGTCACGCCGTCGCTGAAGGTCACCGTCCCGCTCGCGAGGGCGGCGGGGATGAGCGTCACCTTGTCAACCGCCACCGCGACGGTGCTCGGCCCGGCGGGGGGCAGGTCGTCGCCTGCCTCGTCCAGCGGGTCGTCCTCGTCCGGGGCCGGCTCCGCGGCCGCGTCGTCCTTGGCGAGACCCAGCTTCTCCTTCGCCTTGTCGAAGAAGCCTTTCTTCTCGGCGCCGGGCGCACGGGGCGCCGGCGTTGGCGCCGCGGGTTTCGGCGCGGCTTTGGTGACATCGCTGGTGTCCACCTTGGGCGCGGCGTCCTTCAGTTCGAGATTGAGATCGTCGACCAGGAAGCGGACGTCCCGGTAGGTCATCGAAATCTGGAATTGCTCGGTGAGTTTTTTTTGCACCGCCGACAGGTTGTCGCCCGCGGTGATCCAGGAAGTGACGGCTTGTTTTTGCTCGGGAGTCAGGGACATGGAGGGAGTTGAGAGTTATTAGCTGGTAGTTGAGAGAGTGCAAACCTCCCGCGCACCGCGCAACCCAGACCTCTGGAGGCTCAACCATGAACTCTCAACCCTCAACTCCGCGGCGAAGCGCCGCCACCCGCCTTATTTCGAAAGCTGCGTCTTCAGGAACTCGACGCTGCCGCGCATCGAGGCATCCTGGTCGCACATGTTATCCACCGCCTTGCAGGCATGGATGACGGTGCCGTGGTCGCGGCCGCCAAAGGCGTCGCCGATTTCCTGCAGCGAGTGTTTGGTCAGCGTGCGCGAGAGGAACATCGCGACCTGGCGGGGAATCGCGATGTTGTTGGGCCGGCGCTTGCTCGTCATGTCGCTGTGGCGAATCTGGAAATGATCCGCGACGCGTTTCTGGATGGTCTCGATCGTCAGGACGTTCTGCGCCTGCTCCATCAGCACGTCGTGCAGCAGCCGCTCGGCGGTGGCGAGGTCGAGCGTCTTGCTCGTGAGCGAGGAGTAGCTGGCAACCTTGAGCAATGCGCCTTCGAGCCGGCGGATATTCTTGGTGATGTTCTGGGCGATGAAATTGAGGATCGGCTCGGGCAGGTTGCAGTTCAGCGTCTGCGCTTTCGTCCGGATAATCGCGAGGCGGGTCTCGAGGTCCGGCGCCTGGATGTCCGCCGGCAGGCCCCATTCGAACCGGGAGACCAGCCGCGACTCGAGTTTCTGGATCTCGCTTGCGCGGCGGTCGCTGGTGAGGGCGATCTGTTTGCCGGATTCGAAGAGGTCGTTGAAGGTGTGGAAGAATTCCTCCTGGATGCGCTCCTTGCCGGCGAGGAACTGCACATCATCCAGCAGGAGCACATCGGCGTGCCGGTAGCGCTGCCGGAACTTGGTCAGGCTGTTCTCCTGCAATGCCTGGATGAATTCGTTGGTGAACTTCTCTGTCGAAAGATAAGCGACCCGTGCGTCGGGATTGTGGCGCAGGATGGTGTGCCCGATGGCATGCATCAGGTGCGTTTTGCCGAGCCCGGTTTCGCCGTAGAGGAAAAGGGGGTTGTAGGCCTGGGCGGGGGCTTGCGCCACGGCCAAGGCGGCGGCGTGGGCCATCTGGTTGTTCGAGCCCACCACGAAGTTCTCGAAAGTATTGCGGGGGTTCAGCGTGCCGGCGGCCGGCCCGCGCTCATCGTAACGGGGGCCCTTCCGGACTGGGATGGACTTAGGCCGCGGGGAGGCGGCCACCTCGCCATTGCCGTTGCGCACCGCATTGGCCGTGCTGGTGCGCGCAGAGGCTTCCGACTTGCGGAGAGTGACATTGACCATCCGGCCGGCATTCAGCCGGAGGCGCTGGGTGATTAGGTCGAGGTAGTTGTCATGAATCCAGATGGCCGCGAAATCGTTCGGGACCCCCAAGGTCATGGAATCCCCGCTGGTTTCGAGGCACACGAGGGGTTCGAACCACATCTGAAAAACGTCTTCGGGGAAGAGCGACTTGAAGTCACATTTCACCGTTTCCCAGACGCTGGGAGTGAGGGACGAAGTGGGCATGGACGGACGGTGCGGACGGGAAATGGCAGGTTTATTCACACTGCGCCTTGGTGGGCTCTTCCGTCATGTCAAACTGGCCAGCCTGGGTCGCTGCTTCGTAACGAAATTTGTAGGACAGCCATCACTGCAACGGGAGGGTATCAAGTAAGTATTATAAAACGTTGATGGCTAAAGGATTCAATAGGGCGTTGCGGGGAGCTTCGCCGGGCGGGGCACAACTGACATGGGAAAGAACAAACTTACGGCGGCAGACAACTGAACGAGGGCGGAGTAACTGTGAACCAAAAAAGTCTTTCAAGGCGAAGTTTCCCACAACTTGTTCACACCCGATCGGGGCATAAGTTTTTTCAGTTTTATGTTGCCACGCTTGGCGGAAGTTAGGCGCGAAAATTATGCACGATGGCATCGTAATTTTCCCGATATTACACGCCCTGCGAGCTGGCTTTGGAAGCCACTTGCACGTGCTACGGAACTGTTACGTTCGCGTGACATAGGTGTCTTTTCGAATACGCAAATTGCCCGGTCATGGCTGCACCAGCTCGGGCTCCGTCCATTTTCCATGGGCTTTGATCAACGCAATTAATCGCGCGTCCGCCTCCTGCTGGGGAATGTTGTATTGGACGCAGTCTTTTCCGACGTAGAGGTTGATTTTCCCCGGGGCGCCGCCGACGTAACCGAAGTCCGCG
>JBKJRG010000920.1:0-5761 GCA_046594805.1 Opitutaceae bacterium
CCGTCGAGTAAACCGTCAGCGCCGTGCCGCCGAGCAAATCGCAGAAGCGGCGGAGATCGTCCATCCCGGCAATGTGGTCCGCATGACCGTGGGTAAGGACGAACAAGTCCACCTGGCGGATATTCTCGCGCAGGCACTGGAGACGGAATTCCGGGGCACCGTCGACCTGGATGTGCAGGCCATCCATCACGACGTGAATCGAGGCGCGCGTGCGTTGGTTCCGGGGGTCAGTGGAGCGACATACCGCGCAATCGCAGGCGATCATTGGCACGCCCTGCGAAGTGCCCGTGCCGAGAAAGATGACCTCCATGCGTGGAAGCGTGCGCGTTCGGATTGCACGGTCAAGGTGGGGGCGGCTCTCCGAGCGGCCTTGGGTTCCAGCGCGAGCAGCGCGTTGGGAGGGCAAGCGACCTTGCACCCAGGCCGGCTCGGAGAGCCAACCCCACCATAAATCAGAAAGCGCCGCCGCACTTCTCCGCCAGCCATGCCTGCGAGCGCCAGCCCTAGCCTTCAGAGCGCAAAAAAAGCGCGCCACTTGCGTGGCGCGCTTTCTAAAAACGTAGCGGAACGCGTGAGCGTTTCGCCCGGTGTCGGATCTTAGTAGTCCATGCCGCCGCCCGGACCGTGGCCATGACCGCCGGCCGGAGCTTCCTTCTTCTCCGGGATCTCAGTGATCATGCACTCGGTGGTCAGCAACAGACCGGCAACCGAAGCCGCGTTCTGCAGCGCGGTGCGGGTGACCTTCGTCGGGTCAACCACGCCGGCCTTGACGAGGTCCTCGTACTTCTCGGTCGCGACGTTGTAGCCGAAGTTGCCCTTGCCGGCGAGAACCTCGCCGACGACAACCGCGCCTTCAACCCCGGCGTTCGCGCAAAGCATCCGGATGGGGTGCTCGATCGCGCGACGCACGATCTGGGAACCGATCTTCTCGTCGCCCTCGAGCTGGAGGTTGTCGATGACCTTCGCGCAACGGAGGAGCGCCACGCCGCCGCCGGCGACGATGCCTTCCTCGACGGCCGCACGGGTGGCGTGCAGCGCGTCTTCCACGCGGGCCTTCTTTTCCTTCATCTCGGTCTCGGTCGCGGCGCCAACATTGATGACGGCCACGCCACCGGCGAGCTTCGCCAGGCGCTCTTGCAGCTTCTCGCGATCGTAGTCGGAGGTGGTTTCGTCGATCTGGCGGCGGATTTGCTTCACGCGGCCCTGGATATCGGACGACTTGCCGCCACCTTCAACGATGGTGGTGTTCTCCTTGTCCACGGTGATGCGCTTGGCGCGGCCGAGGTCGCTGAGCTGGATGTTCTCGAGCTTGAGCCCGAGGTCTTCCGTGATGCAGCGGCCGCCGGTGAGGATCGCGATGTCCTCGAGCATGGCCTTGCGGCGATCGCCGAAGCCAGGGGCCTTGACCGCGCACACGTTGAGCGTGCCGCGAATCTTGTTCACGACGAGGGCCGCGAGGGCTTCGCCTTCGACTTCTTCCGCGATCACGAGGAGGGGCTTGCCGCTCTTCGCCACGGTCTGGAGCAGCGGGAGGAGATCCTGCAGGCTCGAAATCTTCTTTTCGTTGATCAGGACGTAGGCGTCCTCGAGGGTCGCTTCCATCGCCTCGGCGTTGGTCGCGAAGTAGGGCGAGAGATAGCCCTTGTCGAACTGCATGCCCTCGACGACATCGAGGGTGGTCTCGATCGACTTGTTTTCCTCGACGGTGATGGTGCCGTCCTTGCCGACCTTGTCCATGGCGTCGGCAATGATCTTGCCGATCTCGTCATCCCAGTTGGCGGAGACGGTGGCGACCTGGCGGATTTCCTCGCGGTCCGAGACCTTCTTGGAAACGCGGGCGAGCTCGGCGATCGCGGCCTCGACGGCCTTGTCGATGCCGCGCTTGAGGAAGATCGGGTTCGATCCGGCGGTGACGTTCTTCAGGCCTTCGCGGTAGATGCCTTCCGCGAGCACGGTGGCGGTGGTGGTGCCGTCGCCGGCCGCGTCGCTCGTCTTGGAGGCGACTTCCTTCACCATCTGCGCGCCCATGTTCTCGTAGGGATCGGGCAGTTCGACTTCCTTCGCGACGGTGACACCGTCCTTGGTGACCGTCGGGGAGCCGAATTTCTTGTCGATGACGACATTGCGGCCCTTCGGGCCGAGGGTGACCTTGACGGCGCGCGAGAGAAGCTCGACGCCCCGGAGGACTTTTTGACGAGCGCTCTCGTCGAACAGGAGTTGTTTAGCAGCCATTGTATTTTCTGAGTGATTGAGTGTTGCGAGTGAGTGAGACGGGAATTCAGGCGATTACGCCGAGAATGTCGTCCTCCCGGACGAGCGTATATTTCTTTTCATCCAGCTTCACTTCCGTGCCGCCGTATTTGCTGATCAGGACGCGGTCGCCGACCTTGACTTCGAACGGCGTGACTTTGCCGTCCTCGTTCTTCTTGCCGGTGCCGAGGGCGATGACTTTCGCCTCCTGCGGTTTTTCCTTGGCGCTGTCCGGGATGATGATTCCGCCGCGGACCTGCTCTTTTTCTTCGAGGTGCTCGACGAGAACGCGATCACCGATGGGCTTGATTTTAACGTTAGCCATAATGGTTGGTTTTTGGGTTGAAGGATGGAGTTTGGACTTAGGGACAGGCACGCCCGCCGCGAACGAACACAGCGGGCGTGCAAAAGGGAGGGTGAGGCTTACTTTTTCTTTTCGTCGTCGACAACCTCGAAATCAGCATCGACCACTTCGGCTTTCTTTTCCGCCTTCTTGGCAGGGCCTTCTGGTTTCGCGCTGGGGTCGGATTCGCCCCCCGGAGGAGCCTCGGCGGCACCGGCTGCAGCCTGGGCTGCCTTTTGGGCTTCCTGGTAGAGCTCGCCGCCGACGGCGCTGAGCTTTTCCATGGCCGCTTTCATGCGGTCGGGGTCGTTGCTTTCGAGATCCTTCTTGGCGTCGACAATCGCGGACTCGCCCTTGGATTTGATATGGGCCGGCATTTTGTCACCGGAATCCTTGATGGTCTTTTCGAGTTGGTAGATCGTCGAATCGAGCTGGTTTTTCGTCTCGACCGCTTCCTTGCGCTTCTTGTCCTCGGCGGCGTGCAGCTCGGCTTCCTTGGTCATCTTTTCGACCTCTTCCTTGGAGAGGCCCGAGGAACCCTGGATGGTGATCTTCTGATCCTTGCCGGTGCCGAGATCCTTGGCGGAGACATGAAGAATGCCGTTCGCGTCGATGTCGAAAGTGACTTCGATCTGCGGCATGCCGCGCGGCGCGGGCGGAATCCCGTCGAGCCGGAAGGTGCCGAGAATTTTATTGTCACGCGACATCGGACGCTCGCCTTGCAGCACGACAATCTCCACCGAGGGCTGGTTGTCGCTGTAGGTTGAGAACGTCTGCGTCTTCTTCGCCGGGATGGTGGTGTTGCGTGGAATCATCGCCGTCGCGACCTGGCCCGCGGTCTCGATGCCGAGAGTCAACGGCGTCACGTCGAGCAGGAGGACGTCGCGAACTTCGCCCTTGAGCACGCCGCCCTGGACGGCCGCGCCGATGGCGACGACCTCATCGGGGTTCACGCCCTGGTGCGGCGGCTTGCCGCCGAGCTTGTGCGCGATCTCCACGACCTTGGGCATGCGCGTCATGCCGCCGACGAGCACGAGCTCGTCGATTTGCGCCGAGGTGAGCTCGGCGTCCTTCAAGCAGTTCTTGAACGGCTGCAGGCAGCGCTCGAAAAGCGGATCGCAAATCTGCTCCATCTTGGCGCGGGTGAGCTGCACGTTAAGATGCTTCGGGCCGGACGCGTCCGCCGTGATGAAAGGCAGGTTGATATCGACGGACTGCGTTGAGGACAGGGCGATCTTCGCCTTCTCGCCCTCTTCCTTCAGCCGCTGGAGCGCCATCGGATCCTTCCGCAGATCGATGCCGTTGTCCTTCTTGAAAGTGTCGACCAGCCAGGAAATCAGCGCCTCGTCCCAATTGTCGCCACCGAGATGGGTGTCGCCATTGGTTGCCTTCACCTCGAAGACGCCGTCGCCAATCTCGAGCACGGACACGTCGAACGTGCCGCCACCCAAATCGAACACGGCGATCTTTTCGTCCTTTTTCTTGTCGAGGCCGTAAGCCAGCGAAGCGGCCGTCGGCTCATTGATGATGCGCAGCACCTCGAGGCCCGCGATTTTGCCCGCGTCCTTGGTGGCCTGACGCTGGGAATCGTTGAAGTAGGCCGGCACGGTGATCACGGCCTGGGCGATCTTCTCGCCGAGATATGCCTCGGCATCGGCTTTCAGCTTGGCCAGCACGAACGCGGCAATTTGCTGCGGCGCGAACTGCTCGGTCTTGTCGCCCACCTGCACCTCGATGTAGGCGTCGCCGTTTTTGCCTTCGACCGTCTTGAAGGGCATGTTCTTCGCCTCTTCCTTTACCTCGGAAAATTTCCGCCCGATAAAGCGTTTCGCGGAGAAAACCGTGTTGCGGGGGTTGGTGACGGCCTGGCGCTTGGCGGCCTGGCCGACCAGGCGTTCGCCCGTTTTTGTGAAAGCGACGACGGAAGGGGTGGTGCGGGCGCCTTCCGCGTTGGGGATGACCACCGGCTCGCCACCCTCCATGACGGCCATACATGAGTTGGTGGTGCCTAAATCGATTCCAAGAATGCGGCTCATACCGCACCCCTAGCAACGCATGTGCCTTCACGACGCAGTTGCTGGTTAAGGCTTGGCGGTCATCGAGTAAAAAGTTCAGAGCATGACGTCCCCCGTCTCCTTTGGCCTTGGAACCACGCCACCGTGTCACAACGGTGACCCGGATGACCCTAAAACTGGGTATGCATGGCACAGTTGAACTTACGGCTGGCTGGCAGTAGATTGCTCCATGGACATGGAGATCACCCTCCCCGACGAAGTCCCGGTCATGACGCTGCCGAACGTGGCGTTTTTTCCCCAGGCACTGATGCCGCTTCATATTTTTGAGGAACGGTACCGGAAAATGCTGCGGGATGTCCTCGCTTCGAATCGGCTATTTGCGGTGGCGGGGCTGGATGCACAGCGGGCAGCCAGTCTGGCCCCATTCGAGCCGCCCCATCGGGTGGCCAGTGTGGGCATAGTGCGGGCCTGCCAGAAAAACGAGGACGGCACATCGAACCTGCTGCTCCAAGGTCTGTGCCGCGTGGAAATTACCGGCATCCTGAGCGACAAACCTTACCGTCAAATTGCCATCCGGGCCCTGGCGAGCGCAGCCGGCGCATCGGAGGAGGCGAACACGGCCTTGCGCAAAGAGCTTTCGCGGCTGCTGGGGGTAAAGCAAAAGCTGGGCGCCGGCGGCTCGACCGAGATCGCCGCCTTTCTAAAAACGGTGGAAGATCCCGAGGCCTTCGTGGATATCGCAGCGTTCAGCCTCTGCGATAATCCGCGGCTAAAACAAAAACTGCTCGAAACGCTCGACGTCCACCACCGGCTGGAACTCTTCCGGCGCCAGGTACGGTCGGAAATCGAAGATTTGAAGCTACGGCGCATACTGCAGGGCCTTCTGCCGGCCGACCAGATTCCGAACAATTAGCGGTGAAGTGGCGACGGCGCCGCAGCTTCAGCGACCGGGAGAAATCCGACTGGTAGATCGCCGCGCCGAATGGGTAGTGTCGCACCCGGTGAATATTTTTCCGCCCGTGGATTTTAGTCCCATCTGTCTGCCCGTATTCTTCGCGCCATGAGTGCCCTTTCCGTGCTCGTCGCTGATGATGAGGCCGCGATCGTCCTGCTCCTGCAAAAATGGCTGCAGGAGGCCGGGCATACGGTGATG
>JBKJRG010000237.1:0-20099 GCA_046594805.1 Opitutaceae bacterium
GAAGACTCACGCGGCGTTGACGCCCGGCGCGTTCGGCGTCACCAACCCGCGCATGTCTGCCGCCCTGCCGCCGTGTCCCCACCTGCCCACGCCGCGCCCCGGCCTGGACTGGCGAGCGCTGCACCGTTTTCGGGAGACGGATCGCGGGACGGAGTTTTATTTCGCGTGCCTCGAGTACGGCCAGTCTCTCTGGGAGAAGCGTTTTGCGGCCCGTGCGTTGCTATGTCTCGATCGCGCGATGGGTGCGGATCTCCGGGGCGAGGAAGCGGTGTTGCGCGAGTGGCCGATGCCCTATGCCGCGATGGCCTGGCTGATCGCACACACGCCGGACGAGCTGCTGGTGGGAAACCCGCGGGTGCACTTCCAGCATTACGCCGATCGGATGAACGAGCCGCGGCGCGAGCAGAGGCGCTGGCGGGCATGGGCGTGCTGGGCATTGACGCGTCGGGTCCGTCCGGGACTGCCGGGCGATCCCAGGCACCAGGTGATCGAGCCGACGCGGGCAGAAATCGCGATGGGCTTGAATGCGCATGGCCTGCCCGGGGAAGCGGGGTGGTGGGAATGCGCGCTGCGGGATGCAGGGACACTCACGGTCCGCTTACAATGAACGCCACGAGCTGAAGGGAGCGCGGGACCTCCATTTCGCCGGAATTTTCCGCGCGGACCTGAAAATTGGCGCGGTGGAGGTGACTCGAACACCCGACCGGCGGTTTAGAAAACCGCTGCTCTATCCAGCTGAGCTACCACCGCAACACCACGACTTAGCGCTAGCCGTGGGGCAGGAAACGGACAAGGGGAAAACCGCACTTGACTCATCCCCCTCGAAACCTACGTTCCGCCTCTTTCCCGTCTCACGGGGTGGTAGCTCAGTTGGTTAGAGCGTCTGCCTGTCACGCAGAAGGTCGCGGGTTCGAGTCCCGTCCATCCCGCCAATTAAGTCGCGATTCAATCGCCACTTAAGTTTTCCCCGAAGCTAGGTTGCCAGTTGACGTGGCAACCTAAGCATGAATCAGACAGAAATTGCTGTCAGCCGGTTCGAAAATCGCAACGAAGTCACATCGTGTGCTGACAATAGTGGTCACGTATTTCTTGAAGGAATAGGCGCCCGTCAGATCACGAATGTCCGGCGCCACCGACGCCAGCCCTTCACTCGCCGTCGCTCCGTTGTCGCGCCGGCTCGCGAACTGCTGGTGTTTCTTTTGTGCGGCACGGCGTAACCCGTCTGGCCCTTCGCTCTGGGATCGCGGCTGCGCCGCCGCTCCCTCGCTAGACCGGTCACCGTTCGGCCGCGCGACAGGAGAGATTGTATGTTGGGAGATCTCCACTGCGGCACCCAGCGCCAGGCCTTCCCTTCACAGGGGCTGAATGGTGATGTTCCGCCAGCGACAGACCGCACCGGGTGCCCACCGATTTCGTCCCATGCCGCCGGGCGGGGAATTGTGGACTTCCAGGCCGATATGGCCCGGTCCGCCAAAGTACTTGAGCGCGCGCTCCGGATTGAACCCCGGCAGCCACACCTTCGAATAATCCAGCGACGCAATCTTGAGCCCGTTGATCCACGATGTGAGCACGGGAACCTTTCCGCTGCAGCGGAGCCGAAACCGATTCCACTCACCGGGTCGCCAGATCTTAACAAAGTCCTCGAAATGGGCGGCGTAGTCGAGGGGCCAAAACGGCCTGCTGTCATGCACGCCCTGCGTCAACTGGGTATACTTGAAATTGGGGAGTTCGAGCGCATCGACATAAAAGGGGGCAGAGCGGAAATTTCCAATGCCGTTGACGTAGAACCCTCCATTATTTCCGCGTGGCCTCGGCTCAACCGCCAGTTGATAGCCAAGCGGGCCAATGGGGTGCTGCCTTACTAGGACGCCACTGTCGACCGGCCAGTCATGGTTCGCTTCGAACTCGAACTCAAAGTCCTGAAACTTCTCCTCCGTTATCAGGTAACCACCCAATCCCGAACCCGCGGGCTCTTGTCCACCGACAATGGCACCATCGATGACCTCCCATTTCCCCTTGTGCGCGAGCGTCGCCGTCGCGCCAGCCTGCCCGCGATAATGGGCTAGGGTCCGGGCCTCCAACTCCTCGACCGGTACATCTCCCGTTGCCAGCAGAGGACCGGGATCGAGCCGCGGAATGGCCCGCCAGCCCCGGAGCGAAACGCCGTCAAAAAGCCGGCGCTTTCCATGCGTCGGATCCTCCGTGGTGTAGAGCCGCTCCGGCAGCGAAATCTCGGCTGCCCTCGGCTTTTTCGGGACAGCTGCCGCCGCCAGCAACACCGAGGCGGAGGTGATAAACTTACGGCGTGAGCAATTGGCCAGGTTGATTTTTCTCATGAAACTGAAAGGGCGATACTTGAGACTATCCCTGCCCCGAAATTCCGCGGCGAAGAATCAGCGGTTGGTGGCTCCCCTCATCAGGGCCACAGCAGTCCCGTTAACCTGACCCGGGGGACAAATCGCCGGCTATTGCCCAACCGTATATACTTCGATCAACGCGACCCCGGTGGCGGCGCCTGTGCCTGAAACCTGGGCCGTGTAAACGCCCGGGGCCAGCGTCACCAGCAAGGCGCTGTCGGCTGAGCCCGCGGTAAACGCAAATGCGCCCACGGTTAATGCCGCCGAGGAAATTTGCAGGGTATTGCTTGCGGTTCCCCAGCCGGTATTACTCGTAATCAGGGTTCCCGAGGACGACATCAGCCTCAAAACGGGCGTGGCCAAAGTTCCGGTCACGCCAAACTTATCGAGCGCGGGACCCGCCGCCCGGACCAATACCTGCTGCGGCACCCGGCCGGTAATGACAAATCCGGCTATCATTATCTTGCTGCCGGTTAGCACCTCGCCCCGCGTGGAAACGTTCACCAGGCCTGCACCCGAGGCACCGCCACCCCCCGCCCCGGTCGGATCCGACAAATTGATGCCATCCTGATCGATGTAAACATCGTCGGCGTAGAACTCCGCATCCAATGCCTGTGGTGCGGCGATATTGCCCGCTGTATTCGTAAAATAGAATACATCCAGATGCGCCGACGCCGGATCCAAATCCCCATCCGGTTTCGCACGGAAGCCGCCATACTCACCCGCTTCAAAGGGCCAGCCCAGGATCGGAGTGCCGGTGTGGCCTACGCGATAGTATACTTGGTAGTCCTGTTGTTGCTTGGCGACGCTGAGGTTTCGGATATAGAACCACTGCGAAACCCACACATTATTAGGACGGTTCACCAGAATGTCCTGAAACCCGATCACACTGGCCGGATTGGCGGGGTTCGGATCCCCATTATAGGCGCGAAACTGCGCCGTGCCCACATCATAGCCCGTCACCGGCCCCGACTCTGCATACTGGGTCGGAATATCCACCGCGGACATTCCCACATTCATATCGATCTCCGGGGGTCGCTGGGCGCCATTGCGAAAGACCGTCTTTGTATACCAACGGTAAAAGGCCGTCCCGGTGGTCTTGTAGTTGATGGGCGGCGGGCGGCCGATCAGCCGGCTGCGGTGGTCGCTTACGTACGGCGAACCCGGTTTCATCAGCATCACATGATTGCCGGTACTGGCGCCGACGGGATCGGGGTCGATCACGATGACCGCGCTGGAATCGGCGGTCGTGCCCACGGCACTGGCGGTAAAAATCCATTTGTTGAGGTTGCCTCCTTCAAAATCATCAAACTTTCGCCACTCGGCAAATGCACTGATGGCCGAGGAAAAAATGAGGGCGATCGAAACGATAAATTTCGTTTTCATGATGGGAGAGAGATGGATGCGGTGGCCTAAACTTCGTTTTTAATCTATAATGTTTAACCTCAAAAGGTGATTGTCTCGTCTTCAACTAGAACGTGACGGAGGTGCTTAGCCGGAACGTCCGCGGGAATCGGAATACTTCCGAGCGCTTGTTAACCTGCCGCTGGTTGTATGCATCCGCATAGGTGGCGGTGGTCGTGTTACCATGGTCATCAAGCAGGTTCCTGACGTTCAGCCGCACATTCCAACGGGTGCGACCCAATCTGAAGTTATAGAATACGCCGGCGTCGAAACTCCAGCTGGCCGCCGTGTCGGGAGTCGGAAACAGGTTCCTTCCCACTCGATTGCCGCCGATCGCCACGGAAGTTTGGGCCGTGCTGGAATATTTTGCCCCCAAACCCACTGAAACCCTGTTCAGCGGCCCCTCGGTGAACATGTAGCGCATCCAGGCCGAGGCCTGATGGGTCGGGTTGAAAAACAGGCTCACGCCATCGATTCCCGAAATCGCTTCGCTCGGGAGCAGGGGATTGGCTTCGCTCAATTGCTTCCCATGCCGGTCGAGAAACCGGTCCGCCACTCCGTCCCCGTTCGTGTCTTCAGACTTGATGCCGAAGGCTTCCCGGCCAAAGACGCGGACGATCTGGTCATACTCTGTTCCGGCATAGGTAATTCCATCCACCAGTGAAGTGAAATTGGCCATCTTGAATGCCCCGACGGCAGCGCGTGTGGTATAGGCATAGTTCATGAGAACCTGGAAATTGTCATTTGGCTGGAAGATTACCTCCACATCGCCGCCCTTGGCCTCATCGGTGAACGTCACGTTGGCACCATCGGAGCTTGTCAAACTGGGATTATTCCCGCCCTTGAACTCCCCAAAAAATGACTCCTGGCGAGTGTAGTTTATGGGGTCGTATTGGCCCGGCACATCGGCGGAAACGGCTTTATTGAAGAATGCCTTCTCGAAGAACTGCCGCCAGCTGAATTTCTGGGTAACCAGCTGGTTGTTGGCATCCGTGTGCGAAAAAGAAAACGGCACGTCCAGATCCGCGTATTTCACATAAAAGATTTGCGGGGAATCAGCCGTTCCGCCGGGGTTGGCAAAATCGATCAGGCCCGGAATCAATTGCCGAATCGTATTCCCGCTTGGATCCCGCGTGGTTATATAAAACGTCTTGTGCAGTGTCGTGGGATCGGTCGTGGACGAATTGCCCGCCACGAAGGCATTTTGGAAAGCCGCCGGCGTTTCCTTCGCATTGATCCCATAAGTGAGCGTATATTTTCCAACCGCCGGTTTTGGGTCGAATCGGTTGGAGGTCAGCCCCTGGCCCACCGGGGGATTCGGCGATCCCTGCCACCGTGACGGGGCCGGCGCGTAGGCGAAATCCCAGATCGCGTTTTTCCGCTGAATCATATATGCAGCTACGCTGCCCGTCAGCCGGTTGTTCCTGGTGCCGAACTTGAGACCCACTTCGCGCGAGGTCGTTTCCTCCGCCTTGATGAACTGATTGTTGCCGTCCGCAAGCCCGGTATTCGGAGCGATGCCTTCGGAATAAAGGCCATAGGCGGTAAACACCTTGTTGATCTTGTAATTAACGGCCATGGTTTTTGACCACTTCTCGATCGCTTTCGGAAAGTTATTGGTGGCATCGAACGCACCGTAGGTCCGGTTGTTCGGATTATCCACATAACCGATCTCCTGGCCCTGGATCTGTTCCTTGGTCAATCCCGCGGTTCGCGCGGGGTCGAGCCGGATAAAGTCCTTCGTCGAGGCATTGTACTTATCATTCCGAATTCCGGCCAGCGCTCCGATGCGATCGTTCCAAAACCGACCCTGATAAACCCCGTAAAAACCCTTGAACCAAATATCTTGCTGCGAGTAGAGCGTTCCGGGCATGGCGAGCTTCTCGCCATTGTAACGGATGACGGAATAGTCGTTTATCGATCGGAAATAGAGGGCGTCGCTGGCACTTGCAGACCGATCATAGGCTCGAACGATCGTTTCATGGCCGTTCAGGAACCGAACCTTGTCCTTGATAAAATGCATGCCCGTCAGGAAGGTGTGCGAGCTGGCGCCCACGACCGGAAGTTTGAGATCCATCTTGTAGGTACCCCGGACCCGCCACTGGAACGAGTCGCTGGAAGTCGGGCGCTTGCTCCACCAGTAGCGCGTTATTTTTGCGTTATCCAACGGGTTCAACTCGGCCGGATCCAACTGGTCACGAGCGATAAAAACCGGGTTTGCCACCCCCCACACGTCAGTCAGGTTGGAGACCTGATCTGGCCATGGAGAGCCGGGGCCCGTGTACTCGCTGGCCGAAATCGCCGCCAGGTCATTGCGGATATTGACGCCCCCGGTCCCGTTGGTCATGTTCAGGACATTCAGGGCTAATTCCTCGGTCTCCTGTTTCGTGTAATAGATGCCACCGGAAAGGGCGAGGTTCTTGAGCGGCGTTACGTCCAGATTCACCAGGAAATTATCCTCGTCGCGCTTCTCGTACGTGTCTGGCCCGCTGATCCGGTACGTATTGGGGAGACCGCCGCCTTCCATTTTTCGGTTCGCCGGATTCGGCTGGCTATAGAGCAGCGAGACCCGGGGGGTTCTGAGCGGAACTCCGCGGGGATCATAGGTGACAATCTGCCGCTTGATAAGATCCATGCCCGGGATCCGGCCCGCCTGCCGGGCGAAATTGTAGGCTTCGTCCCATTGGTTCCGGAAAAGCGGCTCCGAGCCGGCAGTGTCATCGTAAATCCACTGATCGCCGGTGCCGTTAATCTTCGTCTTGGCGGTCTGATACTCGAAGAAGGCGTTGGCCTTGTCCTTGAAGAAATACTCCAGCTGGGCGACGTTGTAGCGCTGGTTTTTCGTCTGCCAGTCGGTGTAGTGGTCACGCTTCTCCCACGCGCCGGCAATGCGCATATTGGCTGAATGCCCGTGCTCTCCCTTCTTAAGCAGTGGCGTGGAGGCATCGATCGTGGCCCGGCGAAATCCATAAGTGCCCACGCTCAGGCCGGTCTCTAGCGCAGGGGCGGGCACGGGCTTCTTGGGGATGGCATTGACAATGCCCGAGAGCACCCCGACGCCGTAAAGGAGGGAATTCGGGCCCTTCACCACCTCGAGGCGATCCATGTTGACCGAGTCAAGGAGACCGCCCAGCGCGATGCTCGTGGTCGGCGTAATCACAATTCCACCGACACGAAAGCCCATCCGGGTTTGGAACGGGACATCAAAACCGCGAATCGTCACCACATTGGCAAATCGGTTTTGGCGGGCACTCGCGGAAACGGAGCGCTCGGCGGAGCCCCCGCCTTCGTTTGCGTTCGACGTATTGGCACCTCCTGCTGCTTGCTGGGTATCGGTAAACACGCCCGAGGAGTACGCCAGCGCTTCCGTGAAATCGGTCGCCGCAATGTCTCTCATGAACTCCTGGGTGACCACCTGGATGGTCATCGGAAGCTCTTTGAGCGGCGTGTTCAGACTGGTGCCGGAAATTGTGTTGGACGCCCGATAGCCCGAGTCCTGCTTAACATCGATTACGAACGGGGACATAATCACGGCGGGCTCCGTCGGCGTATTTACGCTTTGGGCGCGGACCGGCGACGGGCAGAATGCGATCAGACAAATTGGAGCAAGACGTCGGATGGGGAGCATGTGGTCGTAGAATGGAGAAGAGCCACGTCCTGACTGGAAGGGATGAGATTGTTCTCAGCCGGCGCTGCCGGACTGTATCTGCTGTTGCGGCTGCCCGGGGCTCGGCTCGGGGGCAAAAGTGAAGTTTGGAAATTGGGGAAGTCCTAATTCACTCTTTCTTCGCTCTATCCCGTAACATTCTGACGACGAAAGTTACTCAAGGGGGTAATCAAGGGGTAATGCCTATCGGGTGGTCAATCAATCAACCCAACACGGAAGAGATCAATCGTAAACCGACAATTTGAACAGAACTCTCCGGAAGCCCACCCGTGGTGCGAAACCCATCAAGGCCCAATGACGCGGAAGAAGGATGCCTGACCGAATTTCCACGGCAGAACAGCCGGTCCAATCATGGCGCCGCAAAACACCGTGCCCGCTGGCCCAGCTAACGGCGGGGCGATTTCCTCTCCTCGGCAGACCTCACCGCCGCGCCAGCTGTGGACGGTTCTCGTAGCTCGAACAGGAACGCCATGAGATCCCGGAGTTCCGTCCGGCTCAAAATTTGACCAAATCCTTCCGGCATCGTGGAGGCCAGCGATTCCCGGCGGGTGATTTCCACTTTCCGGATGGTTAGATTTGTCCCATCGCTGCGTCGAAGCTCCAACTCGGATTCGTTATCACTCTGTACAACTCCTTGTTCTTTGGTTTGTCCGCGCAAGGTAAGCGCCACCCGTTCGAAACCCGGGGCGATTTGGGCATTTGGAAAGACAATCGATTCAAGCAGACTCTCCTTCGATCTCAAATCGGCGATCTTGGCAAGATTCGGACCCCCATCACCGGTTCGGCGATCGGATTCATGGCATTTCACACAGGCCAGCCGAGAATCTCTTTCGAACAAATTGCGGCCTCTGGCTATGTTTCCACCTTCCAGGGCACTGCGGAATGGCGCAATCCGATCTGAGCCTGCCTGCCAGGTGTCATGGATCTGCCTGACCGCTGCGGTCAACTGTGGGTTCGCTCGGGCCATGGTGGCGTCGAGCAACTCCGCCTGCGCCGCGACAGGCACTTCACCCGTGGCGAGCCGCCGCACCGCCGCAGTGAGGATTTCATCGGCCCGCGAATCGTCGATTCCTGACAGGATCGAATAGACCAAACGCAGTTCGGCGGTAGCGGTGCCTCTGGCCAGGAGCCCGAGGAGCGGAAGGGAAACCGCGGGATGACGCCGGGCGAGAATCGGAAGAGCGGCCAGCCGCAACTCGCTCTGCCCGGAACGGGCTGCGTGTTGCGCGGCCACCTCCAATCTCAGATCGTCGCGTTTCTCGAGCGCCTGGAGTGCCGCGACCCGGGCCGCCACCGGCCGGGATGGCTGATAAACCACGTCCCACAGCGCATGGCCGGTCCCTGCAATCCCAAGTTCGGCGACAGCTCTGATGGTGGCGACCTGAACCTCTTCCGGAGTTTTCCCTGACAGCTGGGCTAGAAAGTCGCCGATTGCCTTCCTGGCTGGTGCGACATCCCGCGGCGGCAATGCCCAGCGGAGTCCTGTAACCGGATCCCGCGCGGGCGGCTTTCCCCACAGGGCGAGTCGGTGAAGGGCCTCCGCGCGAAACGAAGCCGGCACATAGGCTCGTGCCGCGAATGCCGCCAAGGCCTCGGCATTTTCAGGTTCTCCCAGCCGGAAATGCGCATTGAGAACCCTCAGTACAAGGGCCTCGTCATCGAGCGGGGCGGTGTCAAGCAGGGCCGCTAGTGCCGCCATCGACCCGGGAATCGGCACGTCGTTGATGGCCCGGGCCGATTCGCGTACCACGACGGGATCGAAATCTTCCAGGAACAGAGCCACCGCCGCATCTTCCAGTCGGCGATACGCGAGCAGCCCGCCCAGCCTCACCGCACGGGACGGATCGTTCACCGTCCCGGCCAGGGCGGGGTCCGCTCCCAGGCGTGCCAGCGCGACGACGATGGCATGACGCAGAACCACATCGTGGTCGTCATTCCGGCGCAGCAGGGCGATCAGGGCCGGGATCGCACCGCTGTGTCTCAGCTTCCCCAGGCTCTGCGCCGCAAAGAATGCCACCCGCGGCGCGGGATCCTGGAGGGCAGTCTGGAGCGACCGAAACGCCTCAATCCGGAGATAGTCTCCCAGCATTCTGGCCGTCTGCGCCCGCACCTCGCTATCCTTGTCGGCAAAGAGAGCGGGCAAAGGATTCAATGCGCCGGGCAGGCGGTCTGCGAGTTGACCCATCCCCCAAAGTGCGTGCAGCCTCGCTAGCTGTGGCGCGTCCACGCTTTCAGCCACGGTTGTCAGAACCGCAAGGCCGCCCTCTCCCCGACCGGCAAGTTCGAATTGCGCGGCCAGGCGAACTCGCTGATCGCGGTGGCCCAGGCTCTCGGCGAGCGCTTCGGCCGTCCGGCTTGTCATCTCCCCAGCAATGAGCCGGCGGGCCTCAACTGCCTCCGAGCCTTTGGCCGACTCCCCGTTCGCGGGGCCGACGGCATAAATGCGCCCCCTCCCGGGCTTGGGCCACGGCCAGCCGGAAACCCAGTCGGCAAAATAGAGGCGGCTGTCCGGCCCAAAAGTGACGTCGATCGGCATTGCCCCGCGAAGGAAGTCTCGCGACTCGACCAAGCTGAAACCGGCCCCCACAGGTCTGAGTCCATATGTCCGAATGCCACTGTTTCCCGGACTTCCGTTGAAGTGGCAGAGAAAGAACCTGCCGCGGTATTCCGCCGTCAAACCGGTCCCCGGATGGAAAGCCAGACCGGCCGGGCCAGGTTCAATGTTGCAAACCGGGGGAAGTAAGTAAGCCGGTTGCCCCGCGAAAGCGGGCCGCCACAGTCCCTCGCGAATCCACGGGCTGCCGGTTCCGGACAACGCGTGTTGAAACCCGGTTCGCCAGCCACTGTCACTTCCCTCGACGACCTGGACAAGACGGGCCAGGTCTCCGTTCTCGGAATCGGTGTCGCCGCAAAACAGGTTGCCAAAATCGTCGAAAGCCAGCCCTCGGGGATTTCGCAGACCCGTCGCGACCACTTCGAGTCCGCTTCCGTCAGGAAAACAACGGAAGATCGCACCTGTGTCCGGTAGGTCGATAACTTCCCCTTCCTTGCTTCTGAAGTGCGTCCCCCGATCCCCGATGGAAAAATACAGCTTCCCGTCCGGTCCAACGATCAGGCCATGGAGGTCATGCCCGGTGAACCCGATATGCACGCCGAAACCCCGGAGAATCTCTTCTGGCCGGGAGGCGTGGACCCGGCCCGCGGCATGCAGGGACAACCTGTAAAGGCCGGGAACGTTCGCCACCCAGACATTGCCGCGACCTGCGAGGATCCCCGAGGCTGTGCCGGCAAGCAGAGAATTGAAATCCGAGGCAACAATACTGCTGCGATCCGCGATGCCATCGCCGTCCGTGTCTTCGAGCAAACGAACTCGCTCGGACTCAATCGTTAATTGGGTGGCCTGTCGGCCGAACGCCTCCTCAATCACCGCGGACCGGTCCTCAATCGTCCGGCTGGCCAGATCCCGCTCAAGCAATTCCGGGTAATCCCGTATATCCAATCCACTCGTTCTATATCGGGAGGTCTCCGTTACAAAGAGTCGCCCATTTTCGTCGAAAGACATCGCCAGCGGATTCGCGAGCATCGGCTCCGCCGCCCACAGGCTGGCCCACAGGCCGGAGGGAAGGGTAAATCGGCTGAGCGCGGCGGTGGTATCGCTAGTGGCGGGCTCGATATTAGCGTCGGGCCGACGGTCCGCGGACGACAGCACCAGGGGTTGCGCGGCAAGACCAATGCTGAGACAGAGTGCCGCCGCCGCAGCCCGACAATGCACCCCAGGCGAAACACGACGGTGCTGCAACCTATCGCTTCGAAGCAGCATGACTTCGAGCGACCGCGCCAAAGCCTGAAAGCTATGTATTCGCATCATGGGCGTTTCCCAACGAGAGCAGAGTGCCAAAACCTGCAACGCCCATCCGACGCTTATTTCAATCCGAAAATGCGTAATCGCCTCCGCGAGAGCCTTCACCCAGTACCTGCCCCATGAGGATTCCAAGTATTGCGACCATCCCGATAATCCTGATCGGTACGTTACTTTTCGGATCGGGATCCCTGGGCGCGGCAGAAAAGGACGTGACCTCCTCCGCCCCTGAGACCGTCCAGTTCGCCATTCCCGCCACCGATGCGGACATTCCCGGGGTCGGTCCGATTCGCCGGGACGGGGAGTTTCAACGGAACTGGCGTGAGCTCCGCTCCGGCTGGTCGGGGAGGCGGGAGCAAGATCGTCGTGCCGTGGTTTTTCTTGGCGACTCGATTATCCGCCGCTGGGGTTCGGGACTCGAAGCCGCCTTCCCCGGGATTAAGGTGGCGAACCGCGGAATCGACAACGACACCACCCGTGGCGTGTTGCTGCGTTTGCCGCAAGATGTCCTTGCCCTCGAGCCGAGGGCCGTCGTGTTGCTGGTGGGCACCAGTGATCTCGATGCCGGGGCCACGCCGGAAGTGGCGGCCTTCAACCTCCGGCTCATCCTTTCGGCACTCGAACAACGGAGTCCGACGATGCCAATCGTGGTGTGCCAAGCGTTGCCGCGATCAGATCCGTTGGCGAAATCCCCCGACCAGATCAAGGCCCTCAATACTGCATATCTCGAAGTCGCGAAGGATCGCCCCACAGTCACCTACCTCGAAACTTGGGCGCAGATGGCGGATGCCGGAGGGAATGCAACGGCCCGGGACTTTGCCGACTTGCTGCATCTGAACGAAGCGGGTTACCAGAAACTCGCTGCGGCGCTTCGGCCGGTCTTTTCCACGATCGGGATTCTCACGGAACCATCGGAACAATTCACGCCCGACCCAGGATTCGTGAGCTTGTTCAACGGACGTGATTTGACTGGCTGGGGCTACCGACCCACGTCCCAAGACGAAATGGAGGCGGCGAAACGCCGCGACGCCACCAATCCGCGCCCACCTGTCCGCGTTTACACCGAAAGAGCCGTCCGCTTCAACGGCTCAACCAACTCGACTGAAGGACGTTTTCTCGCGAGGAACGGACGCTTGGTGGTGACAACGCCGCCGGAATACCGAAAGATCCAGCAGTTATGGACGGAGCAGGAATTTCCACGGGACTTCGTGCTCAAGCTGGAGTTTAGGGCAACACCCAACGCAGACAGCGGTATATATATTCGTGGGCCCCAACTCCAGGTGCGCGACTACCTGGTCGCCGGGCCCTACAACCGGCTCAAACACTATCGACCACAGGATTGGAATACAATTGAAGTTACTGTTACCGGCGGGGAAGCCGTCTGTACCTGCAACGGCGAAGTCTTGGAGGCCCATTTCAAGGTACCCACGACGGGACCGATCGGGTTGGAAGGAGACCGCGGGCAGGTGGAGTACCGGCGGATACAAGTAAGAGTGCTGCCGTAAGCGCCGAGCACCGTCCAGTCGGTCTCGGTTTAGTCCGGTAAGGTTCGATGCCTTCCCCGACCGGCCGAGCGATCGTGGCCTGTCCGGCAAAGCGAAGGCGCTCCCATGCGTAGAGGCGCGGTCGAATCCCTCTGCCGACAACTTCAGAACCGTTTCTTGCGGTCAGTTCTGGTCCCGCCAAGGCCTCACTCACCTGCTCGTCATCCACGTCCTATTCAAAAATCAATCCACCCGTTTCCTTGGGCACTAGTCCTGGCGACAACTCGGAGTTGCCCCCCCTGGAGCATAGCCGAGTATTTCGTTTGCTCCATTAAGCAAACGGCATTTGACCATCGACGCCTTCCCTAGTCTAGTGCTTCAGTTGACAGCTTTCTATCCCCGCTAACCCACCCAAGATTCCATGAAACCGCGTATTCATGTTTCAATTATCATCTCCTTGATCGCGACAGCCATGTGGGGCGCAGAAAGGATCCTGCCGATCGGTCTGCAGGGTCCCGGCGCCGACTACGAAGCCGGAGTTCCGGAAGGTTTTCAACGTCTCGCCTTGGGCGACTCCCCCCCGCCCTTCAATCTGATCGGGGTCGATGACAAGTTCCACACCCTCGACGAGTACAAGGGAGGCAAGGTCCTGATGGTGGTCTTTCTTTCGAACCACTGCCCCTATTCGCACGCCCAGGAGGTCCGGATGATTCCGTTCATCAAGCCACTCATGCAGAAGGGGCTGAAGGTCGTCTCCATTCAGCCCAACACGCCGCTGCCCGAGCAATCCACCGGCCTCGCCTACAGCAAATACAACGACAGTTTTGAGGAGATGAAGCTGTACGCAAAGGAAAATGGATTCCCATTCGACTATCTATATGATGGGGACACCCAGGAAGTTTCCAAGGCCTATGGTGCCTTGGCGACGCCCCACGTATACCTTTTCGACGAGAATCTCAAACTGCGCTACGCCGGCATCTGGGACGATGGCCGGTTCGAGGAGGTAGAGTCCGTCACGAAGAGCGCGGGTCGCGACGCCCTGCAGGCGATGTTTGACGGCAAGCCGGTAGCGGTGCCCTTCACCAAGCCGTATGGCTGCGCTATAAAATGGAATACGCCGGACGACCGTGCTTTTGCCGCCTACAAGGCACAGTGGAGGCACGAGCCGATCACGATCGACACAATCGACGCGGCCGGAATCGCCAAGCTGGCGAAGAACGACACAAAGAAGATCCGCCTCTTCAATGTATGGACGACGACCAGCCTCACGAGTGTCGGGAAGCTGGTTGAGTTATCGAAACTTTCCCAACGCCTGGACCGCCGTGATTTCGAGGTGATTACGATCAGCCTCGATTCGCCGAACGGGAAGGCAGACGCGCTCAAGGCGCTGGAAGAATACCATCTGGGCATGCCAACCCGAATCAAGGAGTCCCTTGAGAGCGAGGGCCGCACGAGCAACAATTATATTGTCTCGAGTGGCAACGCCGCGGCAGTGGCCAGAGCGCTCGATCCGGCTTGGAAGGGTGCTCCGCTTCCTCACTCCGTCCTCATCGGTCCGGGAGGCAAGGTGCTCTGGAGCTACACGGGCAGCGGCTTTGACACGATTACCTTGACCCGGTTGATTCTGGACCAGCTCGGCGGAATGTTCGAAAACGACGGGCGGTACTCGTCCGGCAAGAAGGTCTTGTGGACAAAGTAGGAAGCGTATCCTCAAACCACGACCCCGCCTGTAAATGAGCCGCGACACAATTACACGGCGCAACGCGCTCAAGAACCTCGCTCTCACTGGATTGGCCATTCCCGCACTTGCTGCCGGCAGTGTTTGGGCTCAAGGCCAGCCGGCGGGGCGTCCGGCTGGGCGCCGGATCCCCTTGCGCCTCGGCCTGGCCACCTACTCGCTGCGGCACCTTCCGATCAACGACGCGATTCCGGTGATGAAGGACATGAGGATCGAATTCATCGGCCCGTTCCGAACGCATATTCCATGGAATGGGTCGGAAGCCCAATGCAAGGCCATCGCGGACAAGCTCTGGGATGCCGGCTTCGTCCTGACGGGATCCGGTGTGTTCCGCCTGCCCAATGACGAGCAGGCGGTTCGCCAGGCGTTCGTTAATGCCCGCGCCGCCCGGCTGCAGACGATGGTATGCAGCCCCGAAATGGCCGCGCTTCCCATGGTGGAGAAATTCGTCAAGGAGTTCGACCAGCGGATCGCGATCCACAATCATGGACCGGAGGATAAGATCTATCCGACACCGATGGAGGCGTTCAACGCCATCAAGAACCTGGACAAGCGGATGGGCCTCTGTATCGACGTGGCGCATACCGCCCGTACGGGAAGCGATCCGATCGCGATGATCCGGCAGTGTGCCCCGCGGCTTTACGATTTCCACATCCGGGACACGGTCTCACCTGTGGGAGACACAAAGGACGATCCGGTCGAGGTTGGCTCGGGGCGGCTCAATATCATCGGGATCCTCTCGACCCTCATGGATGTCGGTTACACGGGCGTGGTGGCCCTGGAATACGAGAAGCCCAGCAATCTGGTGGGCGGTGTCTTCGAATCGCTTGGTTACATCAGAGGGGTCATTGCCACGCTGCAGCAAAGCTGAACCCCTGCTTGATTTCCCCTCCCGGCGGATTCCGGCCCCGCCACGACGAATAGATCCATGACCCATCGCCTCCTATTGCCAATATTCCTGGGCTTGATGGCCCCCTGCCTCTTCGCGCAGCGTCCGCCCGAGAAGTCCGCCAGTTCCTTGGAAGCGTCATGGGAGCACGAACCCGTGACACTCGAGGGCATCGATGCCGCCGGGGTGGCGGCGCTGGTCAAGAATCCGACAAACAAGCTGCGCCTCATCAATGTCTGGGCAACCTGGTGCGTGCCTTGTGTCGCGGAGTTTCCCGAACTGGTGAAACTGTCGCGCGAGCTGACGTCGGGTGACTTCGAGGTGATTACCATTAGTATGGACCACCCAAAGCGGGAACAGGCCAAGGCCCTGAAGTTTCTTCAAAGCCGGCACGCGGGGATGTCGTCCCGGGTTGCCGGGACGCTCAAGGCCGAAGGCCGGACGACCAACAACTACATTTACACCCAGTTGGCCGCCGATCCGCTGCTTCAGGCCCTTGATCCGGAATGGCCGGGTCCCATTCCATACACCATCCTGGTCGCCCCGGGCGGTGGAATAATCTGGCGGCATAATGGTGAGTTTGATCCCGTCGTGCTCGGTCGCAAGATACAGGAAAATCTGGGTAATACTCAGGGCAAGCGGTAGGCCTTGGCCATACTGCCTCGACCACTCGAATGGCATCCAACGATGACACTCCCGCGCCTGACCCTTCTCGCCGCTGCGCTCACCGCGCTGATTGGAGACGGAAACGCCAGTGAAATCCAGCGTCCCCGCGTGCTGGGGCTTGCCCCTGTTGCCTTCCATGGGGACGCCAGAACGGCGCCACAGTGCCTGCTGAAGTACCGCCCGCTGCCAGCCGGCTGCAACCAGCCGTCCGAAATAAGAGTCGGGCCGAATGGGAGATGGCAGCTCAGCGGTTTCGATCCCGACGGTTCCCGGTTCGAACTCATGGAACCCGGCGCGTTCAACGGGCAGCCTGTTCCGCCTTCCGAGGCGCCTCCACCAGGTAACAGGTCGACCGCGATGGGGTGAATGGCCCGGCAATCCCTGGCAAACCAACTGTCCCGACCGTGTCACTTTATTCCCAAGTTTTCCGTCCGCTGCTCTTTCGCTTGGATCCGGAACGGGCGCATTCCCTCTCGATCCGGGCCTGTGGCCTGGCGGGGAGAATGCCACCTCTTCGGGCGGCGTTTCGGAGTTGGCTCGAGGTGACCGACGATTCTCTGCGCACGGAGATCGGGGGTCTTCCCATCAGAAATCCCATCGGTCTGGCGGCGGGTTGGGACAAGAGCGGCGAGGCGGCGCGAATGCTCGGGCATCTGGGTTTCGGTTTCGCAGAAATCGGATCCATTTCCGCTGATCCTTCCGTCGGCAATCCCCGACCACGGCTCTTTCGGTTGCCCGCCGACCGGGCCATCGTCGTTAATTACGGCCTGCCCAACCCCGGAGCCGCAGTCATCGCCCGTCGGCTCAGCGCAGCGGGCAGGTGCGCGGTACCGCTAGGTATCAACATCGTGAAGACGAATCGCGGTGCGTCCGCCCCGGACGAATCGCGGGATGAAACGCTGGACGACTACGTGCGCAGCGTCCGGGAAGTGGCCGCCTGCGCCGACTACTTGGTGCTCAATCTCAGTTGCCCGAACGCGAAGGGAGGAAAGGATATTTTTTCCGAACCAGCGAACATCGGACTCCTGCTGGAATTGCTCGCCCAGGAGGCGCTGGCTGTTCCGGTTTTTCTCAAGGTGGTTCCCAATTCCGATCCGGCGTTTCTCGAGGCACTGCTTGAGCAGGCTTATCCCTATTCGTTTGTGCGTGGCTTCCTCTTCAACCTCGCGCCCGGCAAGCCCGCGTGGCTGCGGCTGTCCACCCCGCGTTCAGCCTGGGAGAAAATGCCGGGCGCCGTGGCGGGCGCCCCGGTGGCGGCGACGCTGAACGCTTGCATTCGCGAACTCTATCCACGCATGCCCCGGGAGCGCTTCGAGATAATTGGGGTGGGGGGCGTGTTCTCGGCTGAAGACGCCTATGAAAAGATACGGCTCGGGGCCTCGGTCGTTCAAATCTACACGGCCATGATCTACGAGGGTCCTGCCGTGGTCAGACAGATCAATGAAGGGTTGCTGCGCCTTCTTCGCCGCGACGGCTTCCGCAATGTCCGCGACGCCGTCGGATCGGCGCATTCCCTTACCCGCGTCACTTGAGTCGGCCCAGTCCGCGCGCCGTTAGCGGGCCGCGAACTGATCAGTCTAATGCCGATGGGGTCCGAGCAGTCCGCAGTTTTCTGTCGCCCACCGCGGAAGCGACGGGACAAATCCGCGCCGTACTGCATTATTGAGTTCCTGCGCTCCCGCGCTGGAAAAGCACATCTTCCCTTGCCCATGTTCCACGCCACGCGCTGCATTCTCGTGCTCGCCCTCGCCGCGGTATCCTTACCCGCGCAACGCGGCGATCGCCTGGGGGAAGTGCAGGCACCGCCGCCCGTGCACCTGGTGATCCCTCCCTCGCCGGCCCTGACGCCGGCAGAGGCGCTCCAGACTTTCAAGCTCGCCCCCGGCTTTCGAATCGAACTGGTCGCGGCGGAACCACTGGTCCATGACCCCGTCGTGATGACTCATGGCCTGGACGGCCGGATCTGGGTCGTCGAGATGACTGGTTACATGCATGACGTCAACGGGACGGGCGAAGATCAGCCGATCGGCAACGTGGTGACCCTCGAAGACACCAATGGAGATGGGCGGATGGACAAGCGCACTGTCTTTCTCTCGGGCCTGGTGATGCCGCGCGCGATCGCGCTGGTCGATGGCGGCGTACTAATCGGCGAACCGCCACACCTGTGGTTCGCGCGCGACACCGACGGCGACGGGAGGAGCGACCAGAAGGTCGAAATCGCCGGCGACTACGGCAGCCAGTCAAGTGTGGAGCATACGGCCAATGCGCTGTTCCGTGCCATGGACAACTGGATGTACAACGCCAAGCACACCGCACGCTTCCGCTACCTGGGCAACGGCGAGTTCGCGCGCGAGAGCACGATCCTGCGTGGCCAGTGGGGGATGACACAGGACGACTGGGGCCGGCTCTACTTCAACTCGCACAGCGACCCATTACGGATGGATCTCGTCGATCACCTCTACTTGAGCCGCAACCAGAATCTGCCGCTGCCCGGTGGCGGCAATCACGCAGTCGTCCCGCCCCTGCTGCCCATCTGGCCCGGCCGCGTGACGACCGGAGTTAACCGCGGTTATCAGCTGCTTCGGTCCGACGGCACGCACGGCTCGATGACCGCCGCCTGCGGGCCGCTGGTGTATCGCGGCGATCTTTTTCCGACGGAATGCCATGGCAACATTTTCGTCGCCGAGCCCGCCGGCAATCTTGTGAAACGGATTCGCACCTCGGAAGTCGACGGGGTGGTCACGGGCGAGAACGCCTATGAGCAGACGGAGTTTCTCACCTCGACCGACGAGCGTTTCCGGCCCGTGAACATCCACAATGGCCCTGACGGCGCGCTCTATGTCGTCGACATGTATCGCGGCATCCTGCAACACAAGGGAGCGATCACGACCTACCTTCGGAAGCAGATCGATGACCGCAAGCTCGCGCAGCCGGTCGGGCTGGGACGCATTTATCGCATCGTCCCGGACGGGGCGCCGGCCGTGTTGCCGACTGTGAAGCTCGCTCGCGCGTCGACCGTGGAACTCGTGCAGGCGCTCGGTCATGCCAACGGTTGGGTGCGCGATGCCGCCCAGCAGCGGATCTGCGAGCAGCGCGATCCGGCAGCGCCGGCCGCGGTGCGCGAATTCTACCGGCAAAGCCCGAATCCCGTTTTCCGCCACCAAGCCATGTGGACATTGGAAGGCCTCGGGGCGATCGATCGACTCGCGATCCTGCGCGCTTTGGGGGACGGCGATGGCCATGTTCGGGCGGTGGCGATTCGTTTTGCGGAGAAGCTACTGGCGAATGATGAGGAGTTATTCGGCCGGGTGGCCACGCTGGTCGAGACGGCGGCCGACGCGACTGCGCCGGTGCGCCTGCAGCTCGCGTTCAGCCTAAGCGAGATGCGTACGCCCGCTGCGGATACTCTGCTGCGTGACCTGGTCGGTCGCGTGCCGAGCCAGCCGATCCTGGCTGATGCCGTCGTCAGCGGGCTGGCGGAGCGTGAGGAAAGCTTCATCGCGTCGCTGGCCGGAATTCCTTTCGATCGCAACGAATCCGCCCGGTCAGTCGTCACGCTCGCGACCTACTCGGTTTTGCGCTCCGGCGACGCCGCCCGCATCGAGCGGGTACTGGCCTTCGCGACCCACGCTGAGACCAAGACTCCCATGCGGAACGCGGTCCTGGCAGGAGTGTGGCGCATTGTGCCGCAGTCCCACGACGGCCGGAAACTGTGGGGCAGGCTGCCGGCCGAGCCGAAGGCCCTGTTGGCATTTGCACGAAGGAATACGCCTGAAACCTCCGCGACGGCGCGACTGCTCGATCATTTGCGCTGGCCGGGCAAGCCAGGCGTTTCCTCCGGCACGGTGGCGCCTCTCACCGCCGTACAGCAAACGCTCTTCGACCACGGTAAAGTCACGTTCTCCACCGTCTGCAGCTCGTGCCACCGCGTCACCGGCGATCCCATGCCGGGACTCGGACCGCCGCTGGAAAACTCGCGCTGGGCAACCGGCCCCGAACAGATCCTTGCCCGTATCATTCTCTCCGGAAAGGCGA
>JBKJRG010000617.1:0-4775 GCA_046594805.1 Opitutaceae bacterium
GTAGCGTTTTCACCCTGCGAGCCTAGTCAGGGCCTCGTCGCGCGTGCAACTCCTCTTGGCGTTACGATGCTTTCCTCGCCGTCGACGCCGCGCCGATGAGCCGCCCGATTCTCGAACGACAGGGTTTTCAGCACGTCTGCTGGACCCACCCGATGCGGCGCAAGGCGGAGTCGACCTGAGCGACGCACTTCCGTTGGGGCTGCGGCGACCTCGCCGCGGTGATGGTGCTTCCCAACCCGAAGCAAACGCGGCGAGGGCGACGCGTCCCCATCAGGATTTCCGGCTAAACCTGCGTGGCCCAACTAACCGCATTGGCGATGACGCGACGCACATTGGGATCGTGATAGGTCGGGTAGGTTTCGTGGCCGGGACGAAAATAAAAGATCCGCCCCTGGCCGCGTCGCCAGCAGCAACCGCTGCGAAAGACTTCGCCACCTTCGAACCAGGAGATGAACACCTGCTCGTCGGGCGCAGGGATCGCAAAGGGTTCGCCATACATCTCCTCGTGCGGCAGTTCGAAGGAGCGATCGATGCCCTGCGCAATCGGGTGCGCGGGATTGCAGACCCAGAGGCGTTCCCGCTCACCCGCGACCCGCCAAATCAAGGAGCAGGGCGTGCCCATGAGGCGGGTGAAGATTTTGGAATAGTGTCCCGAGTGCAGTACGATGAGGCCCATCCCGGCCAGCACGCGCTGACGCACGCGCTCGACCACGGCGTCATCCACGTCCTTGTGCGCCCGGTGCCCCCACCACGTGAGGACATCGGTCGCATCGAGCCGCGCGGCCGTCAGGCCGTGTTCCGGCTCCTGAAAGGTCGCCGTGGTCACGTCGGCCGAAGGCAGGAACTCGCGAATCCCCGCGGCAATGGCGTGGTGCATGCCATCCGGGTAAAGGGCACGCACCGGCGCATCCGCCTGTTCGTGGACGTTTTCCCCCCAGACCGTGACGCGAACAGCACCCATAAATTCGGTACGCGCGAGGGTTGGCAACGAAGCGGACCCTGTCCAAGCCAAACCCATGGCCGAACCATTTGAGTATGCCGCACCGAATCGACTCCGCGAAATCGCGGTCGCCGAGCGGCCGCAGGAACGCCTGGAAAAACATGGCGCGTCGGCTCTCAGCGATACGGAACTGCTCGCGATGCTGTTGCGCAGCGGCACGCGCGGCCACGACGTGCTGACGCTGGCCAGCCGGTTGATCAAGGACGCCGGGTCGCTGGGTGCGCTCATCCAATGGCAACCGGCGGACTTCCAAAAACTCCACGGCATCGGCCGGGTGAAGGCCCTGCAACTGCTCGCCGTGATGGAGGTGGCGCGGCGGGTCATCGGCCAGCAGGCCGAGGTCGAGCCGCTGCTCGATCGGGCAAAACTGGTGTTCGAACACCTGCAGCCGATCGTGGTGGGGCTGGAAGTGGAAAAATTCTGGGTCCTCTGCCTGAACCGGAAGAATCGCTTGATTAAATGTGTCGAAGTCACTTCGGGCACAGCCACGGCCGCGCTGGCCCACCCGCGGGAGGTTTACCGCGCCGCCATCCGGGAAGCGGCTTCCGCCGTGATTTGCGCGCACAATCACCCGAGCGGAGATCCCGCGCCGAGCGCGCCGGATCTCCACGTCACCCGTCAGCTCCGCGAGGCCTCCCGCGCGGTCGAAATCGAATTAATCGATCACGTGATCATCGGACGCCCCGGCACAGACCCGTTGGGCCGGGGATATTTCAGTTTTCGAGAGGCAGGGATGCTGTGAGTCGGGGCGCGAGCTCGGACATACTTGGCCATGAGCTGTTTCGTCTACCTTCTCGAATGCTCGAACGGCTCGCTTTATGTCGGGCTGACCGAAGATGTGGAGGCCCGCTTCCTGCTGCACCTTCAGGGCGACGGCGCGGCTCACACCTCAAAGTGCCCGCCTACGCGCCTCCTGTGGCGCGAAGAGCATATGTCGCTCAATGCCGCGGTGGAACGTGAGCGCCAACTCAAGGGCTGGTCTCGCGCCAAAAAGCTGGCATTGGCAAGCGGTCGAGTTGAAGAACTGAGGAAATTGGCAAAGCGCCGGGTTCCCTAGTTGGGGTCCCGGCCCTTCGACAGGCTCAGGGCACCATCCGACTCAGGCCTGCCGCAGTCGTACGCTCTTTTCCCGTCGTTCGCCCAACCGTTGGCCTGCCATGAGCGAGGGCCACCGGCCCGAGTCGAATGGTGGTAGGTGATGGATTCGAACCATCGAAGGCGTTAAGCCGGCGGATTTACAGTCCGCCCTCGTTGGCCACTTGAGTAACCTACCAATTCAAAGAGGCCGGAACGTCTCCACTCAGCCAAGGGACGGCAAGGACTTTTTTTCGCGTCGCGCTGCCCACCGGCCATTCGTACGCTGGCGGTGTCTATTTCCAGCATGTTCGACGACTTGCGCGACTACGTTTACGACCTGCCGGTTCACGGCTTGATCGCGCAGTTCTTCGGCATCATCGGGTTTATCCTGGCGCTGTTTCTCGTGGCGCGATTGATGAGCGAGAAACGCGCACCGGCCAATACGTTCGCGTGGCTGCTGATTATCATCCTGGTGCCATGGGTCGGCGTGCCGCTTTACCTGTTGCTGGGTGGCCGGAAGCTGCGGCGGCTCGCCAAACAGAAATCCCGGCTCCGTCCCACTCTTCCGGGTGGCTCGCGGGATCCATTTCCCACCACCTGGTCGCCCACGGTTCAGACGCTGGTTTCCTGCGGCGCGCCGCCACCGGTGTCCGGAAACTCGATGGAACTGCTGGTCACGGGCGAACAGGCTTACGCCAGCCTCGAGCATCACATTCGTGCCGCGCGCACCCACATCCACATCACCGCCTTCATCCTGGGGCGGGACAACACGGGCCGCCGGCTGGTGAAATTGCTGGCGGAACGCGCACAAGCGGGCGTGAAGGTGCGACTCCTGCTCGACGCGGTCGGCTCGATGTTTTCCAGCCGCGGCTTCGTGAATCCGGTCCGGACGGCCGGCGGGGAAGTCGGCCGCTTCATGCCGGTCCTGCCCCTCTCCTCCCGGACATCCGCCAACCTGCGCAATCACCGAAAAATTGCCGTATTCGACCACAATACCGCCATCGTCGGCGGCCACAACCTCGCCCACGAATACATGGGCCCGTCGCACTATGCGCGGCGGTTTCAGGACTTCGGCGCCGTGCTGCACGGGCCAGCGGCGGCACTTTTGAACGAAGTGTTCATTGCCGACTGGTGTTTTGCGACGCGGCAACCGCCCGCCCGGCTGCACGGCGAGATTCCGCCGCGAAAACCCAGCCCGACGCAGGCCCGGACCGAGTTGCAAGTCGTCGCGAGCGGTCCCGACGTGCCCGGCGATCCCCTCTATGAAGGCATCGTGTCGATGATCCAGGAGGCGAACAAAAGCATTTGGATCGTCACGCCCTACTTTATTCCGGACGAGGTGTTGCTCCGTTCGCTCATGGTCAAGGCACGGGCCGGCCGCGAAGTAACGCTCATCACCCCGCACAGCTCGAATCATCCCGTGGCGGATTTCGCCCGCCGTCACTATGTGCGCGAGCTCCAGCGGGCCGGCGCCAACGTCCTGCTGTACCCCCACGGCATGCTGCACAGCAAGGCGATGATCGTCGACGACCATGTCGCGTTGATCGGCTCGCCGAATTTCGATTTGCGCAGCCTGTTCGTGAATTTCGAGATTGGGGTGCTCGTCCACACCACGCCGGACGTCATGGCGATCAAGGCATGGGCGGTGGAACTTGCCACCCGCTGCCATCCGCCGAAACCGGAATGGAAAAAGAAATTCCGCCTCGTCGGAAACCTGATGGAAGATCTCAGCCGGCTGCTGGCGCCGCTGTTATGATGGCCCTGACTTAGGGGCGCCGCGGGCCGGCGCCCGGGGGCGTCGTCCCGCAACTCCCCGGCAAGGCGGACTCGGCCAGCCCCTCAACCTCGAACCCGGCGAACAGATGGGACAGCACACCATGCGGCATGGTGAAATCGCCCGCGCACATTTCAGCCACTGCCCCCATATCGCAACGGCTCGTACTTTGTTAACGTACCTCTTCTCGCAGGGCAATTCAGCCAGGTCCGCCCCGCGGGCTACCGCTTCCACGGGTCGCCCCCGTGGAAGCGATTTTTTTGGCGGTGGTCCAGCACCGCCATCGTAGGCCAGGTCGCTGACCTGGCGCGTGCGACGTCGCTCAACCACCAGCTCAGCGAGCTGGCCTACAACGAACCGACCGAGTTACTTCGCCGCCGCCGCGGCGTTCACCAGCTCCACAAAGCTCCGCGCCTCGAGGCTCGCGCCCCCGATCAATCCGCCGTCGATGTCCTTCTGGGCGAGAAGTTCCGGCGCGTTCGCCGGCTTCATCGAGCCGCCATAAAGGATCCGCACGCGCTGGGCGGGTTGCTCGCCGAATAATTTCGTCAGCAAACCACGAATAAAAGCGTGCACTTCCTGCGCCTGCTCGGTCGTCGCCACTTTGCCTGTCCCGATCGCCCAGACCGGCTCATACGCGACGATCACGCTGGCCGCGAGTTCCTTGCTCACACCCTCGAGCGCCCGCTCGGTTTGGGCCTGGACGACTTTCAGGGTCGCACCGCCTTCGCGCTCCGCCAGCGATTCGCCAACGCAAAGGATGGGCCGCAACTGGTTTTTCAACGCGGCCATGACCTTCTTGCTGACCAATTCGTCCGTTTCGCCGAAAAGCGTCCGGCGCTCGCTGTGCCCCACCACCACGTGGGTGGCAAAGAGCGCCCGCAACATCGGCGCAGACACTTCGCCGGTGAAGGCACCGGCGAC
>JBKJRG010000482.1:0-4910 GCA_046594805.1 Opitutaceae bacterium
CCGCTGTCGCCTGGAATATCGGGCAGCCGGGCGAGCGCGCGTTCGTCGCCGATGGCTGGGGCCAGCGCGACTGGAAAAACTCCGACCGGGGCGCGATCTTGCCGTATATCGTGCGTCGGACCGAAGGCGACGGACTGAAAACCTTCATCACCGTTTTCGAAGGCTACGAAGGCAGCGAACCATTCGTGCGCGGGGTGAAATGGATCGAGGAGACCGGGGTCTTGATGATCGAGACCGCGGTCGGCACGGATCACGTGATGAGCCGGAGCGATCCGGGTACGCTGACCGTGGGGGTCGGAGGACGAGAGAGTTTTGTCGGGCGCTTCGCGGTCGCGTCCCTGCAGAATGGCCGCGTCGCCTGGAGCTTTGTGGAAGCGGGAGGGAAGGAATGACGCGATATTGCGCGGAAGCGTTGTAGGCCAGGTCGCCGACCTGGCTCCGCCTGCCAGCGAGCTGGCCTACAACTCACATAGGATTTCTTTCCTCTGGGAAGCACCGCATGCTTTCAGCTGGCTTGTCCGGCGCAGCGACCTTGCAGTGGTGAATGCGTCTCACCCCTGCCCGGCTTGCCCGCCACGCGGTCGTCCGCTGGCTCGTGGTGGGGACGATCTTCGCCGGTGTCGGGCTCAGTTTGCTGAAGCTGTTTTTCGACGTCCTGCACTGGCCTTATTGGTTGGCTACACTCGTCCAGGCCGAGATTTCCACGCTGCTGCGTTATTTGGTCAATGACCGCTGGGTGTTCCGCCACCCGCGCCCGACGTGGCAACGGCTCTGGCAGTACCACCTCGCCACGGCCGGCGGTTTCGTCGTTTGGTGGGTGGCGACGAATTTGCTCCAGGCGCAGGGCGTGCATTACCTGTTGGCGGCGGTGCTCGGCGGCGGTTGTTCGGTGGGCTTTAACCTGCTCGCGAACTTCCGCTGGGTCTGGCGCAAGCGAGCGGTGGTGGCGCCTTCCGACCGGAATTGACGGCGTCACTTGTCGACGCCCGCGCACCCCCCGCGGTCCTCGCAAGCCCGGCGTCGACAAGCGGCGCTCCTACCCACTTTCTACCATAATTCGGGTAGACGGAGTGCTTGGCGGTGGGGCAGGACGAGTGGATCGTGGATTGCGCTGGGGGTGATGGCGCCGCCGGCCACGTGGAGAATTCCCTCCACGCGCAACTCCCGTCCCGTTCTCGCCCCGATGAAAACCATGTCGCCCCGCTACCCGCAGTCCAATCCGCCCGCCCGCACCGTCAACGCCGCGGGCGCCGCCCCGGTCAAAACCCTCCGGCTCGGCCGGATCAAGGCGGCCGTCTGGGAAAACGGCGCCGATCAGCGCACGTTCTACAACGTCACTTTCGCCCGCACCTACATGGACGAAGAGAAAAAATTCCACGACACCGACAGCTTCGGCCGCGACGATTTGCTCCTGCTCAGCAAACTCGCCGACCAGGCCCACACTTTCGTCTGTGATCGGCTCGCCGGACAAAAAGGCGAACCGGGAGATGAACGGGAGCGATGAACGATCGCGATGATGGCAATTTCCGGTTGTAGGCCGGGTCGCCGACCTGGCTCGGCCTGCCAGCTCAGAGCTGGCCTACAAAAGGAGTTACGGCGAGCTGCCGGCCGTCGCGCACCCGGATGTTCACGGTGCCGTATTGATCGCTGATGGCGCGGCTGGGCTCGATGATGGCTTCGAAGAGGTCACGTTCAGTCGTGCGCCGGGCCACGGCGGACAGATCGGGACCGAGCGCACGAATCGGGATGAGTGATTTCAGCGTGCGAGCCGCGACAAAATTTCGGAAGCTTCACGCAAAGTGATCCGCGGAACGATCCTGTTTCAATGCGAACGCGGCGCCGGGGCAACGTCGTATTCCGCAACTATGCGGCAATCGAGGGGCGCCAACGGGCCCGTTCTTATCTTACTCTTTATCTTTCTCCCAAAGCCCGATCCTTTGAAGGGAGAATCGACGGCCCGGCGTTGACGCCACGAACTCCCCGTTTGTGGCGTGAGGCTCCGTGCGCTGACACGCAAGTTGGTGCGTGCCAGACTGGCCTTCCTGGCCGCATCCTTGCCGGATGAGTGCACCGAACGGATTTCCGCCCCGCGTTATTCTGCAGCGCATCGCCGAGCGCGTCATGGTGGCCCGCGGGTTCCTGCCCGATTTTCCGGCGGCGGCCCGAGCCGAGATCGACGCCCTCTCCCGTGCCGCGCGGCCCTTGCCCCCCGGCGTGCGGGATCTGCGTCACCTGCCGTGGTGCTCAATCGACAACGATGACTCGCGTGATCTCGACCAGCTCTCCTTCGGCAAAGCGCTGCCGGGCGGGGCGGTCCGGATCCTCGTGGCCATCGCCGATGTCGCTGCGCGGGTGCCCCAGGGTTCTGCCCTCGACAATCATGCGGCCCAGAACACCACGTCGGTCTATACGGTCGCGCGGGTTTTTCCGATGCTGCCCGAGGAACTCTCGACCGACCTCACCTCGCTTAATCCCGACGTGGAGCGGGATGCCATGGTGGTGCAGATGGATTTTGGGCCAGATGGCGCGCTGCAACAGTCGGACATTTATGAGGCGCGCGTGCGGAATCACGCCAAGCTCGCCTACAATAGCCTGGCCGCCTGGCTCGATGGAACGGGCCCGATGCCGCCGTTGCTGGCGGCGGTCGCGGGACTGGGCGACAACCTCCAGCTCCAGGAACGCACCGCCGCGAGATTGCGGGAGCGCCGGCAGCAGCGCGGGGCACTCTCCTTCGAGACGATCGAGGCGCGCGCCACCTTCACCGGTGATGTGCTCAGCGATATCGAACCCGTGCAGAGCAACCGCGCCAAGCGGCTGATCGAGGATCTCATGGTCGCCGCCAACGGCGTGACCGCCGGCTTCCTGGAGGCGAGAAATATTCCTTCCATCCGCCGGGTGGTGCGCACGCCGAAACGTTGGGACCGGATCGTCGAGCTCGCGGCCGAACGTGGCACAACCTTGCCTCCGATTCCCGATCCGAAGGCGCTCGATCAGTTTCTCCGGGCGGCGAAGGCGGCGGATGCGGCGCGTTTTCCCGAGCTCTCGCTGAGCATCATCAAGCTGATGGGCGCGGGCGAATATGTCCTCGAGCTTCCGGGTGGCAACGCCACCGGGCACTTCGGGCTGGCGGTCCGCGATTACGCGCACTCCACGGCGCCGAACCGGCGCTTTCCCGATTTGATTACGCAACGCCTGCTGAAAGCCGCGCTGGCGGGGCGTCCGTCGCCTTATGCGACCGAGGAACTCGGCCGGCTGGCGCAGCACTGCACCGAGCAGGAAGACGACGCGAAGAAAGTGGAGCGCCAGGTGGAGAAGTCAGCGGCCGCCTTGCTGCTGCGCGGCCGAATTGGCGAACAATTCGACACCCTGGTCAGCGGCGCCTCGGACAAAGGGACCTGGGTGCGCCTGTTCCGGCCGCCGGTGGAAGGAAAACTCGAGCGCGGTCGGGAAGAGCGCAAGGTCGGCGAGCGACTGCGCGTGCAACTGGTGCACGTGGACGTGGAGCGCGGCTTTCTGGATTTTCGGGCGGTGGGGTAGAGGCCAGCTTTAAGGGATTCGAGCGCAGGATTGAACGACCAAGACACCGCGAAGACCGTTGCCCTCGGTGTCGCGGTGTCTTGGTGGTTCACAAACAATCTTTATCCGACGCGCCTGAAGCCGCTATACCGTACGCATGGACTTTCATTCTCTCGGTCGCTCAGGATTCAAGGTGCCGGCGCTCAGCCTCGGCACCGCCACGTTTGGCGGCGGGGAGGGGTTTTCCGAATGGGGCACGACTGACGCGAAGGCAGCGACACGGCTGGTTGACCTGTGCCTCGAGGCAGGGCTCTCGATGTTCGATTCGGCCGACATGTATTCGGACGGAGCAGCTGAGGAGATCCTCGGCGCGGCGATCAAAGGACGGCGCGACAAGGTGATTATTTCGACGAAGGCGGCTTTCCGAACCGGCCCGGGCCCGAACGACGTCGGCACCTCGCGGCATCACTTGATCAAATCCTGCGAGGGCAGCCTGCGGCGGCTCGGGACGGATCACATCGACCTTTACCAGTTGCACTGTTTCGACGCGCTGACGCCGGTGGAGGAGGCGCTCCAGGCGCTGGACGATCTGGTTCGCGCCGGCAAAGTGCGGAACATCGGCTGCTCAAATTTCTCCGGCTGGCACCTGATGAAGTCACTGGCCATTTCCGAGCAGCACGGCCTCGCGCGTTATGTCGCGCACCAGGCGTATTACTCGCTGCTCGGCCGGGAGTACGAGTGGGAGCTCATGCCGCTGGCGCTGGATCAGGGCGTCGGGGCGGTCGTGTGGAGTCCGCTGGGAATGGGACGGCTGGGCGGGAAATTCCGGCGCGGCCAGCCGCGGCCGGCCGTGAGCCGGCTGAACGATCCGCAGACCGTGAGAGTCGCGCCGCCCGCGGACGATGAGCAGGTGTACCGAATTGTGGATGTCCTCGACGCGCTGGCGCGCGAGACGGGTCGGACGGTCGCGCAGATCGCAATCAACTGGGTGCTGCAGCGCCCGAGCGTAGCGACGGTGATCATCGGCGCGCGCGACGAAGCGCAACTCCGCGCGAATCTCGGCGCCGTGGGCTGGAAGCTCACGAGCGAACAAATCGTCCGGCTGGATGCGGCGAGTGCGAAGCAAAGGATTTATCCCTACTGGCACCAGGCGAATTACGAGCGGAATCCGTTTCCGACCGGGTGACGTCGCGGCGAAGTAGCGCCGGCATCCTGCCGGCTCCGAGTGGCTCCGGCTTCCAGCCGGAGATCCGGGGTTGCTCGGTAGGGCTGGCGCTCGCCGCCATGCCGTCGCGCGGTGCGCGGCCGCAAACCTGTTGTTTCCGCTCGCCCATCGCGTGCGCGAACCAAAGTTATTCGAACGCGTTTACCCCGACGGCATGGCGGCCCGTTCG
>JBKJRG010000816.1:0-8660 GCA_046594805.1 Opitutaceae bacterium
GTCGGCGCGACGCACCACCTGGTCTTTGCCATCAGGTCCGGCGATGCGCAGGGACTCGTCGTTTTGGGTGCGCACATAGCCGGTAATGCCATCTCCGCCGCGCAGCTGCACGAGGTACGCCACATAGTCCGGATTGATCATCGCACTCGGCTCCTTGATGTCGCGCAGCACGGAGGCGGCGTCGCGATGCACCAAGTTGCTCAAATCGGGTCCCACCGCGCCCCCTTCGCCCCGGATTTGATGACAGGTCGCACAGACGGCCTGCTTGCCGAAAAACAAGGTGCGGCCGCGTTCGTAATCTCCGCCGGCGAGATCGGTCTTCTCGTTTTCCAACAGCGGTGGCGTTTGATGCGGCGTCGCCCAGGGCAGCAGGAGTGAAGCGAAGGGCAGCGGACGAGGCGTCGGATCGGCTGCGCTCGAGTAGGTGGCGGAAAACCCGGGTGTCCGTCCTGCGGCCGTCTCGAGCTCGATCGCCAGCGGCGTGAAGTGACCGGCGACACCGAGGGGAATCTCCGTCACAAACGTCTGGTCCGCGGCGACCCGCGCGACGTGTTTGTCCTGCGCGGCGGTCGCCGCAAACGGACTCGACGCTCTCAGCCGCAACGTGCCCTTCGCGGCCGGCACCGACACCTGCGCGCGCAGCAAGAGCCGGCCCGGCAGCAGCAACGCACGCGCGAGCGCTTCGTGCTCCGCCGAGTGCCCGGTAAACGCCTGGTTCACTTCGGACGTGAGGTGCGGCAGCCAGCCCTTCCACGCCACCGCGGTCGCGCCCCCCGCGGAAGTCCACGCCGCTTCAACTCCTTGCAGCGTATAAGCCAGATCCACGGTTGTGGCGGCGCTGCCACCGGCGGATTTGATTCCGGGAAGCTCCAATGCGTACGACACCGCCTGGGAATGCGGATCCGTCGTGAGCACGAGGGTCCGCGCATCGGGGGGCGATTGCGCGGCTGCGATCGCCACAGCCAAGACTGCGCCGGCGAGGCTCACGGGCAAAAAACGACGGGGTCGCATCAGCACCCGTGTGGCTCATGAGCCTGCGGCAGGCAATGCCGGGGGTAAGGTAACATTGCGGTTGATTTCATCATGCAGGGGCGTCGCTTGACGACGCCCGAGCGGCCGCGGCTTCCAGCCGCAGATCATCGGCTGGAAGCCGATGCCACTTCAACACAGGGCGTCGGCAAGCGACGCCCCTACGCTGATCAGCAGGTAATTCCGCCCGAAACGCTGGCGCCGACCGGTGAGCCCGTGCAACTTATCTGGCCCTTCAGAGTTCTAGCATTATGCGCCTCCTCAAGATTCTTTCCATCGTCATCATCGTCGTAGTGGCTTTGACCGCCGGCCTCCTGGTGACGGCGGCCGTCGTGCTGGGCGGCGCGATGGTTTTCCTCGGCCGACGTTTGCTGGGCCCCTCCGCGACCACCCGCATCGCCCCGCCGAATCAAGGATCCGTCCACTTTTCCGCATCGGATGGCGTCATTGAAGTCACGGCCACAGAAGTGCCGGTCGATCGCTCCACCCGCTGACGGCTGCGCAAATCAGTTGGAGCGTTTTTGCGCGTTGCCAGTCGGGCGCGCCTATTTTGTCGTGGGAGCGCCGTGAGACACCTCCTCCAACTGGAACGTTCGCGGGCCACCCGCCTGCTGCTGGGCGCCTTGACCACCCTCGCCCTCAGTGGCTGCTCGCGCCAGCCACCCGCCGCCAACGCCAGCACCGCCCCGGCGAACGCCAAATCGACCGGAGCTGCGGCCGCTGACGCTGCGCCCGCCGCGGCCAAGACCGCGTCCTTCAAATTTGCCAGCCAGACGCTGACTGTGCCCGCGGGATTCACCGTCGAGCTCGTCGCCGCTCCGCCCGCGGCGAACCGGCCGATCTCGATCGCGTTCGACGAGGCGGGGCGGCTCTACGCCACGGATTCTTCCGGCTTTAGTGAACGCTCGGACAAGCAAATCGAACTGAAGCCCCATCGCATCGTACGGCTCGAGGACAGCGACGGGGATGGACGCTTCGAGAAGTCGACCGTGTTCGCCGAGAACATGATGTTTCCCCAGGGCGCCCAGTTCTACGAAGGTTCGCTGTACGTCGCGGCTCCGCCGCAGGTGTGGAAGCTGACCGACGCGGACGGCGACGGCATCGCCGAGCACCGCGAGCCCTGGTACGACGGCAAGACGCTCACGGGCTGCGCGAACGATCTGCACGGCCCCTATCTGGGGCCCGAGGGCTGGATGTACTGGACGAAAGGCGCGGCGGCCGAGCAAACGCACACCCTGCAGAACGGGAAGACCGTCAGTTCGCGCGCGGCCCATATCTTCCGTTCCCGGCCCAATGGCACCGATCTGGAACCGGTGTTGACCGGCGGCATGGATAATCCGGTCGGAGTCACGTTCACCGCGACGGGCGAGCGCGTTCTCAGCGGCACGTTTTTCCAAATTGGCGTCGCCGGCAAACGGGACGGCCTCATCCACTCCGTATACGGTGGCGTCTACGGGAAGGACCAACCCTCGATCGTCGGGCATGTGCGCACCGGGGACTTGATGCCGATCATGACGCACATGGGGGCCGCCGCGCCGTGCGGCTCGACGACGTATCGTTCGGAGCGCTTTGGCGTCGAGTACGCGGGCAACCTCTTCGTGTGCTATTTCAACCTGCGCAAAATCGTGCGGCACGAGCTCGTGCCCGATGGCGCGACGTTCACCACGAAGGACACCGACTTCATCACCTCCGACAGCCAGGATTTCCGGCCGACTGACGTGCTGGAGGACGCCGATGGCAGTCTCCTCGTGGCGGACACCGGCGGCTGGTACAAGATTTGTTGCCCGACCTCGCAGCTCGCCAAGCCGGATGTGCTCGGGGCCATTTATCGGATCCGCAAGGACGGCGCGCCGCGCATCGCCGATCCCCGCGGCCAGGAGATCGCCTGGGCGGCGCTGAAGCCAGACGAGCTGGTCGGCTTGCTCGCCGATGTCCGCCCCGAGGTGCAACAGCGCGCGATGCAGGTGCTGGGCCGGATGGGCGCCGCCGCGGTTGAAGCTTTGCAGACGAGCGGGCTGCGCGCTCCGACGGCCCCCACGCGACGCAATGCGCTCTGGGCGCTGGCGCGGATCGACGCGCCGTCGGCCCGCACCGCCGTACGCGCGGCGCTGGTGGATTCGGATGCGAGCGTAGCCCACACGGCGGCGCAAGGCGTCAGCCTCTGGCGCGATGCCGCGGCCATCGAGTCCTTGGAGAAACTGGTCACCGGCCCGAATCCGGCGCTCGCCCGGATGGCGGCCGAGGCGTTGGGCCGGATTGGAAAACCGCAGTCGGTTGCCCCGCTGCTCGCGGCGGCGGGTCGGCTGAGCGGCACGAAGTTCACCGCCAGCGGCACACCGGAGGATCAAGCGGAGCGCGTGCTGGAGCACTCCCTGATCTATGCCCTGATTGAAATCGGTTCTCGCGATGCGGTGCGTGCGGCGCTGGCCCCCTCAGCCTCGCCGCGCGCGATTCGCGCGGCGCTGGTCGCGCTCGATCAGATGGAAGGCGGCGGGCTCCAGGCGGACGACGTCATCTCCCGGCTCGAATCCGCCGTCCCCGTGCTGAAACAGACCGCCGGCTGGGTGGTCGGGCATCACGCCGAATGGGGGCCGGCGCTGGCGACGTTTTTCCGGGCGCGACTTGCCGCGAAACTCCCCGGTGAAACGGAGCGCGGCGAAATCGAGCTTCAGCTCGCGCAGCTGGCGAAGGCGGCCGCCATTCAGGATCTGCTGGCCGCCACCTTGGGCGACCCGGCGGGCGCGGTGGATGCGCGCCTCGTCGCGCTGCGCGCCATGGCGGGTGCTGGCTTGAAGGATACGCCCCCGCGCTGGATGGCCGAACTGGCCACGCTCCTGAGCAATCCGTCCGCCGCACCGGCGCTCATCCGGGAGGCGGTCGCGACCGTGCGCGTGCTGCCCATGCCCAAGGCCGCGCCCCCCGAGCTGACCGCCGCGCTGCGCCGCCTCGGCCGGACCACGACCGTGCCGGCCGACGTCCGGCTCGAGGCGCTTGCCTTGGCGCCCGGCGGGCCCGCGGCCATTGAGCCCGAGTTGTTCGATTTCCTCCGCGCGCAGCTCGACGCACAGCACCCGATGCTGGTGCGCGGCGCCGCCGCCAATGTGCTGGCCCGCGCGCCGCTCACGCCGCCGCAGCAACTCGCGCTGGCCGACACGATGAAAACGGTCGGCGCGCTCGAGGCGCCCAAGCTCCTCCCCGCGTTCGAAAAGGCGCCCAGCCAGGAGCTCGGCCAGAAACTCGTGGCGGCCCTGAAGGGATCCGCAGGCCTGGCCGGGCTCCGCGCCAGCACGCTGACGCCCTTGTTCGCCAAATACCCTGCCCCCGTGCAGCAGCAGGGGCAGGAACTCGTCGCGCAACTCGACGCGGGCGCCGCGGGGCAAAACGCCCACGTCGATGATTTGCTCGGTCGCTTGCGGAGTGGCGACATCCGGCGCGGCCAGGCGGTGTTCAACAGCGGGAAGACGGCGTGTTCGCTTTGCCACGTTCTCGGCTACCTCGGCGGTCGCCTGGGGCCGGACCTCACGAGCATCGGCAAAATCCGGAACGAGCGGGAGCTGCTCGAGGCCATCGTGTTTCCCAGCGCGACTTTTGTCCGCGGCTACGAGCCGTTCGTCGTCACGACCAAGTCGGGCGAGGCCCACAGCGGCATCGTGCGGAAGGACACCGCCGAGGAAATGGTCCTCTCCACCGGGCCACAAACCGAACAACGCATCGCGCGGGCTGAGATTGTGAGCGTCCAGCCGGGCGTCGCCTCGCCGATGCCGCCGGGGATGGAAGCGGTGTTGTCGCAGCAGGAGCTGGCCGACCTGCTGGCGTTCCTGAAATCGCGGGGGACGCAGCCGTGACGAATGTCGCGGCGTGTCACCCAATGCGGGTCGTGCGATGGGCGCTGCTCGCCTGCGCCGCCGTCTGCTCGGCCGTCATCGTCCGCGCCGATCCGCCGCCGATAACTCCGCGGGAGAAAATCGTGCTATTCAACGGCAAGGATCTCACCGGCTTCTACACCTGGCTGGGCAAGCACGGCCGCGAGGACCCGGATCGGGTGTTCACGGTTGTCGATCAGATCGACGGCGCTCCGGCGATTCGGATGAGTGGGCAGCATTTCGGCGGCATCGTCACGCACGCGTCGTACACGAACTACCGGCTGGTGGTGGAGTTTCGCTGGGGCCTGTCCACGTGGGCCCCGCGGAAGGAGAAGGCGCGGGACTCCGGAATCCTGCTGCATTGCCAGGGCGTGGATGGGAACAACAACAAGAACCTCCACGGCGCCTGGCCGCGCTCGGTGGAATATCAGATTCTGGAGGGGGGGACGGGCGACATCTGGCTCGTCCCTGGCTACGATCGCGGCCGCGACGAGCCGATTTCGCCCACGCTGCTCGTGGCGGTGCAGCCCGGCATGCGCCAGTGGGATCCCGCGGGAGTGCCCACCGAGTTCAAGGTGGGCCGGATCGCGTGGCGCGGACTCGATCGGGAGTGGAAGCCGGCACTGGGCTTCCGCGGCCGGAATGATGTGGAAAAACCGCTCGGCGAATGGAACCTCATCGAGGCGATCTGCGAAGGCGGCGACGTGACGTATTTCCTGAACGACGTGAAAGTGAACGACGGCCACAGCGGCTCCTTCCAAGAAGGCAGGTTGCTCTTCCAATCCGAAGGCGCCGAAGTTTTCTACCGGCGGATTGAACTGCATCCGTTGAAAAAATAGATCTGGCTGAAGGTGGGGCCGGTTCTCCGAACCAGCCTGGGTTCCAACGTCAGCCGCGCAGCCACCGCGATTTTGGGTCCAACCCAGGCCCGCTCAGAGAGCGAGCCCCACCTGCCTACAGCAAACGTTTGAAGATCCCGTCTGCGCCCGTTGTGCTCATACGTCCCCCCACTCCATGTCTAACCTCACGCCCCGCTCCTTTACCCGCCGCGAAATGCTGGACCTGTCCGGCAAGGTGCTCGTCGCGGCTGCGCTCGCACCGCAGCTTGGATTCGCCCGGGACGAGAATCCCCCTTCTGACACCCAAGGCGCGGTGGTCGGCGATCCGATTGCCGCAAAACTCGGTGAACAGGTCCTGCGCGACGGCGGCAATGCCATCGACGCCGCCATCACCGCGGCATTTGCCGCGGGTATTTGTTCGCCGAGCAAATGCGGCGTCGGTGGCTACGGCGGACATGCCATCATCGGGCTCGCCGGGGGAAAAAAGATCACGGCGATCGATTTTAATTCGACCGCGCCTGCCGCCGCGCGGCCGGACATGTATCCCCTCAACGACCAGGGCCTGGTGATCGGCGCGGTGAATTCCATGGGCTGGCTCGCGGCCGGTGTACCAGGCACGGTCGCCGGACTGGATTTGGTGTTACGCAACTACGGCACCCGCTCGCTCCGCGACACCCTCGCCCCGGCGATCCAGTTGTGCGACGAGGGTGTCCATGTCGTGGCGGCGAAGGGCATCGACGATGCCTCCCGCAACGATCCGCGACCGGAAGCCGCGCAGGAGGCCGGGCTGCCGCGTGCGAAGCAACGCAACCGCGCCCTCGCGGTAATGCTGCGCACCCTCGCCGCGCGGAATTCGGTCGAGTCGTTCTATCGGGGCGACATCGCGGACAAGATCGCCGCCGCGTTCCAGAAAAATGGCGGGCTCGTCACCACCCGGGATCTCGCCGCGTATCGCGCGCAGGAGAGCGCGCCGCTCACGCTCGACTGGAATGGCGCGACCTTGCACACGCCGCCCTTGCCCGCGACAGGACTGCTCATGCTCGAGGCGATTTCCATCCTCAAGGCACTCGATTGGACGAAGCTATCGGCGCCGGAGCGAGTGCACGCCAAGCTCGAGGCGCTGCGCATCGCATGGGCGGACCGACTGCGGACCTTTGGGGATCCCAAGTTCGTGCAGGTGCCGGTCGAGCGTTTCCTGTCCGCGGCCTACGCCGGCGAGATGGCGGAGAAAGTCTCGGCCGCCTTGAAGTCGCGCCAGCCCGTCGCACTCGATGTGGAACCCAGCCGGGCTGGCGGAACCACCAACATCTCCGCCACGGATCGCCACGGCAACATGATCGCGATCACGCTGACGCATGGGGGCGACTACGGCGCGCGGGTGGCGGTGGACGAGCTGGGCATGGTGCTCGGGCACGGGATGTCGCGCTTCGATCCGCGGCCCGGGCGGCCCAATTCGCCCGGCCCGGGCAAACGGCCGATCACCAACATGTGCCCCACCCTCGTCACCCGAAACGGCGCTCCGGTTTTTGCCGCCGGCGCCGCGGGCGGCACCCGGATTCCCAACGGCATTTACGAAGTGCTGCTCAACCACGTCGGCCTCGGCACGTCGCTGGAGACCGCGCTCGCCTCGCCGCGACTGGACACCAACGGCACCAGGAATCTGGGCCTGCACAAGAATCATTCGGTGGAGGACGAAGCATTCTTCAAAACAATGGGCTACACCGTCTCCCGCGTCCCCGCGGCGTACGTGAGCGCGGTGACGTTCGATCCGAAGACGGGGCGCAGCGCGGGCAAGGCGCTTTGATCCGCCCGCGGCCGCTCCACTCCGAACAGCCGGCGCTTCAATTCAATCCTGCCGTCCACCCAACTCATGGCATGGCCCCCCATTCCGGATTCTTGGCCTGACCCCGTCGGGTTGCTCCTCCAGCATGGGCCTTGCGCTAAGGGGCCGGCAACTTCACCGTTTGAGCGTGGACAACGAACCTGGCATGAAGGTGGTCGGTCGCCCGCGGGCGCGCTCCGTCATGGAGCGATTCGATCGGTTGCAGGCAATGGTCGGCGCGGTAGCCGCGCGGCCGGCGATGCGGCGCGGCTCGGTGCTCCGGTTTCGGACTTTTGAGGAATTCGAGGCATGGAAACGCCAGGCGATCAGCATCCGCCCCGCATCCCGGAGTCCAGCGACCTCGTAGCGCTATGCCGTGCGCTCAATGCGCGTGAAGCGCTCTACGTGGTGATCGGCGGGCTGGCGATGGCGCACCAGGGCCTGGTGCGGGCCACGGAAGACGTGGATTTACTGATCGAACGTTCGCGCGAAAATCAACGCCGCGTCCGGGATGCGCTCGAGTATCTGCCGGACAAGGCCGTGCGCGAGATGACGGACGACGACCTCGACAATTTCGTCGTCGTGCGGGTGGCGGATGAGATCGTCGTCGACCTCATGCTTGCTGCGTGCGGGCTGACTTATGCGGATGCGGCGGGGGAGATTGAGTTCGCGGAGATCGACGGCGTGCGGATTCCCTTCGCGTCGAAAAAACTCCTGTGGCGGCTGAAGCAGGGTTGGCGGGAAAAGCATCAACTCGATCGCCATTGGCTGGAAAGTGAGCCGGGCGGACCGCCCGCGTGACGCCGCCGCCTGCCCCGGGTGGGTAATTGCAAGCCACGTCGGACGCATACTCGGAAAGGCCCTCATGAAGTTTGCGCGGCATGCCGCCGGCGACCGGCCGTCTCAGAACCTGGCGGTCAATGCGACCCGGAAGCTGATCGGTTCCGTCGGATGAAAGTGCTTGTCGTTGTAGCCGCCGTCGTCGGGACCGGGCGGTTCGCCTGCGAGACGTGACGGATAATAGTAGTCGATCGCGCTGTCCTTCCGGTTGAGCACATTGAAAACGTCGAGCGACAGCGCCCAGCGCTGGCTGAACTCATAGCCGAG
>JBKJRG010000870.1:0-2827 GCA_046594805.1 Opitutaceae bacterium
GCCAACGACGATGCCTTCGTAGAGCTTGTCGGGCTGGTAAGGATAAACACTCGGGCCGCCAATCCGTGCCGCGAGGAGGCCCGAGACAGCCAGCGCCTGGTCGCGGATAAGTTCCGCGGGCAGCCGCACCCGCGGGCCGCGGGCCAGCAGCCGGTTTTCGGGATCGCGTGCCACCAGGGCCGCCGAAACGTTCGTGCTTTGTCGATAAGTCGCGGAGAGCACGAGCAGCTTGTGCAGCGCTTTGACGTTCCAGCCGCCGTCCACGAATTCGCGCGCGAGCCAGTCGAGCAGCTCCGGATGACTCGGCCATTCGCTTTGCGAACCGAAATCCTCGAGCGATTTGGCCAGTCCGGTTCCGAAGAGCTGGGCCCAGAAACGGTTGACCACCACGCGAGCGGTGAGCGGATGATCTGGCCGGGTGAGCCACTGCGCGAGGCCAAGCCGGTTGCGCGGCGCACCCTCGGGCCAGCCGACGAGCAACGCTTCCGGCACGCCCGGCTCGATCGGTTCGCCGGGCGCGTCGTATTGGCCGCGGTTGAGCACGAAGGCCGGACGGGGCTGCGGCAGCTCCTCCATCACCATCGCGGAGGGCAGGCTGCGGTGGAGCGCGAGCTGCTTTTCGTTCAGCTCTGCGCGCTGGGCGAAGATCTCCCGGTGCGCCGCATCGTCGGCGAGTAGTGCATCGGCCAGGGAGCGACGCCCGGCCGCGGACGGCGCATTGCCCTCGATTTCCGCCAGCGCGCGCGGCAGCGCTGTGGCTTGGCAAAGCGCGCGCAGGTTTTCCGCGGCGAGGGGTTTTTGAAAACTGCGCACGTCATCGAGCGTTCCGCGCCATTGCGCCGCGCCTGGGCCGTTGTCGGTGCCGACCAGGAACTCCCGCTTCGGCGCATCACCGAAAAGATCGTCGTACCGCACCCGCGTCGGCACCTCGGTGCCGTCGACAAAAAAGCGGACGTCCGCCGCTTTGCGTCCGCCGGTGTAGGTCACCGCCACGTGCCGCCATTCGTCCGGGGCAATCCGGGCCCCCGTCGTGCGCACGACGACGGCATAGACGGGATAGCGGTCGCTGAGCCGCAATTCGAGTTCGCCCCCGATGAGCCGAAGCTCGCGGCCCTTGCCGTAACCGGAGTCGGCGGGAGAGCCGGAATAATTGATCCCGGAAAATAACGCGACGTCGGTGGGGTTGTCTGTTTCCGGTTTCAGCCAGAGGGCGAGCGTGATTCCGTCCTTGCTGCTGAAATCGAGCCGGGCCGCCGGTACTTTTTTGGCGGTAGTCTCGCGCTCTTTCGGCAGGGAGGTGTCGGGTGCGGTAGGAGGGACCGAAGCGACCGAAGGGACTGAAGGGACTGGGGAGGCAGCGGGAGCCGCCGGCTCGGGCGCCAGCACGAGCGTGGGTTTGTCGGCGGCGGCGGTGGCCTGCGCGGTCGCGATCAACTTTTCGATTCGGGCCTTGTCGCCGGGGTGCCATTGCCAGTTTTCCCGAGCGGCGCGAAGCTTGGCATCAAGCCGGGCAAGCTCGCGCTCCTGGGTGGCCATCGTCGCCTGCTGATCGCGCGTCGGAGCGGGCATCATGGGCACGGCGTTGGCGACGCGGCCGTCTTCGCCGTGCTCCGGCACGTTATTGAAGAACGCAAAAAACCGGTAGTAGTCCCGCTGCTGCACCGGGTCGAACTTGTGGTCGTGGCAGCGCGCACACTCCATCGTGAGCCCAAGCCAGGCGGTGCTCAGCGTGCGAACGCGATCCGCCACGTACTCGACGCGGTATTCCTCGTCGATGATTCCGCCCTCGCTGCTGATGACATGATTGCGGCCGAAGCCGGTCGCGATCCGTTGCTCCAGCGTGGGCTGGGGCAGGAGATCTCCCGCGAGTTGTTCCGTGATGAACTGGTTGTAAGGCTTGTTGGCGTTGAAGGCGTCGATCACCCAGTCGCGCCAGCGCCACATCGTGCGCGCCGAGTCGTTGTTGAAGCCGTGAGTGTCGGCATAGCGCGCAGCATCGAGCCAGTCCATGGCGAGGCGCTCGCCGAAATGAGCCGAGCCCAGCAGGCGGTCCGCCGCGGCGGTGTACGCGTGCTCGCCGCGTTTGGCGACGTCGGCACTGAAGGCGTCGAGTTCCTGCGGAGTCGGCGGAAGTCCCGTGAGATCGAAACTGGCGCGGCGGAGCCAGGTGGCGGGCGCGGCGGCAGGGGAGGGGGCCAGTTTTTCCTGCTCGAGTCGCGCCAGAATGAAGCGATCCACATCGTTCCGGGGCCAGCGGGCCGCGCGCACTTTCGGCGGCGCCGGCCGGAGCGGCGAAACGAACGCCCAGTGCTTCTGGTAAGGAGCCCCCTCGGCGATCCAGCGTTCGAGCAGCGCGACCTGCTCCCGGGTCACGTGCTTGTTGGTCTCGGCCGGCGGCATCTTGTCGTCCGGATCGGCGCTCTTGAGCCGCAGGATTAATTCGCTCTCCGCCGGCTTGCCCGGGACGATCACGCGATAGCCGTCCCGCTGGCGCGTGACGCTATCGGCCTCGTCGAGCCGCAACTTTCCCTCGCGCTTCTGCGGGTCCTGGCCGTGGCATTGGAAACAGTTCTCCGACAGGATCGGCCGGATGTCCCGGTTGAAATCGATTGGCGCGTCCGCACCCACCGCGGCGGTGGCGGGCAGAGCGAACGCGAGGAGAAGGTGAAGGGGGGCGCGGGGCATTGCTCGGTCCGCACTTTGCAGAGCAAAGGCCTTTGATGCACGCCCGATTAACTGTCCGGTCATATTTTGCCTCGCCGTTCCCGGAAAGCCCGGCAATTTTCGAGTCACCTCCGAATCCCGCGGGCGCGCTGCGCTGCCAGCG
>JBKJRG010000242.1:0-13214 GCA_046594805.1 Opitutaceae bacterium
CCGGCAAGGAAGGATATTTCGTCGCCGACTGCCCGATGGTCGAAGGCGGCGAGGGCGACTGGGTGCAAACCTCGAACAAAATCAGCAACCCATATTTCGGCAAAGCCATTCGGGTAGCAGCCGAGGTAACGAGGCTGTCATATTCCCGTAACCGCGCTCCAGCCTCGTTACCCCGGCGGCTACCATGAAACGAATCGTTACGGCTGAGTCGAAGGAAGCTTCGAGGCATCGGACTCCACGCGCTTGAACTGGCTCACTCTCATCGTCGGCATCGGGATCGCATTTTCGTGCTTCGGCTGGCATTTGCCGCCCGGCCGGCGGTTTCAATCGAGCAGGCGCTGGCCCGATGCCAGCGCGGGGGCTGGCTCATGACGTTGTCTTGTCCGCGACCGCGCCCGGCGCCCGACCCGCGCCGGACCTGTTTGCCGTGGCTCGCTGCGCCCTCGCGGCCGGGCGCTTCTGGGAAAGCCGCACCACGCTGTTCGCGCATGCCCACGAACCGCTGGTTTCTGTCGTGGCGCAATGGGCTGGCCTCGATCCGGCGGCCAGCAGGATTTGCCTGCACGCGCCGGCGACCCGCGCCGCCGTCGCCGAGGCCCAGGCCAGGATCAATTTGGTCGAGCAAGGCTGGGCCGCTCAGAATGACGTGGCGCGGGCCTTCGACTGCTCCACCCGGACGGTGCGCCGGGATCAGCGGCGGGTTGAAGACGGAGGGTTGGCCGCGTTGGGCCAGGCCGCCGGCTATCCGAAGGGGCGGGCGCGCGTGACGCTCACGCAAAGCGTGGAGCGACTCAAAGCGCAGGGGCAGTCGTCCAATCGCGAGATCGCGCGGCGGCTCGGGATACCGCCACACGCGATTCGCGCACGCCGCGATCAGAGGAGCCGGACCGTGACGGGCTCAGCGTTTTCGCCGCAGCGTGACGGTCTCGCCCGCTCGCTCAGCACTCACGCCAAAGCCGCCTTCGAGCAGCCGGACCAAGGCATCGGTGTTGTCGGCGCGGAAAAGACCGTTGACGGGCACGCGGGCGAGCTTCGGGTCGTCCACGATCAGCCGCACCTTGGAGTGACGGTTCAACAGTTCCACCGCTTCAGCCAACGGCGTATCGGTGAATTCGATGCGTGTCGCGCGCCACGCCAGCCGCTCGGCGATGTCTTCCGGGGAAATTGTCACCGCTTGCGGCGCAGCAGCGCCAGCCACGAAGTCCACGCTCACGCGCTCGCCTGCTCCGGCCAGCGTGGAGAAAACAACCGGCGCGGCGGTCGCTTCGGCGCGCGCATTTTCGTGCGCAGCCCGGGGCTCCGGCTTTTCCACGGCGACTCGCCCTTCCGTCACGACTACCTCGAGGCCCTCGTCGGCCAGTCGCACGGCAAACACCGTGCCAACCGCGCGCACCTCCACGCCGCCCGCGGTCACCACAAATGGGCGGTTTGGATTCTTCGCCACGCGAAACAACGCCTCGCCGTGGCGGAGAGTCACGCGCCGAAACGGTCCCGAGAAATCCACTGCGATCCGGGCGCCCGGCTTCAACTCCACGACTGTGCCGTCGGGCAGTGTCTCCAATTTCGGCGATATCACGACGGCGCTCACCGGCGATGAGCCTGAGCCCGCTCGATGCGAGGTCCGCCAGAAGCCGCCGAACGACACGAGCACCAACGCGGCCGCCGCGGCGATAGCTGCCCGGCGATGGCGGCGGGCGGCGGCCCGGGTCTTTAGCGCCGCCACCATCTCCGCCGCCCGGCCGCCCGCCAGGGGGCGATCGAGCAGCGTCCAGGCCTGCTCGAACCGCGCGACGGCATCCGCATGGCAGGGATCGGCCGCGAGCCAAGCCTCGTAGGCAGATGTTTCCTCAGCCGAAAGACCGGATTCCCGACGGAGAATCCAGTCCGATGCCGTCGCGTCGATCGCGGCGGCCGATTCGCGATCACGACGACGGCTCATGGAGGTTACTATCGAATGACGTCGCGGTCGCGGAGGAACTCCTGCACCCGCAGGAGACCGCGACGCAAGTGGACGTGGACGGTCTCTTCCGAAATGCCAAGACAAGTGGCGGTCTCGGACGGAGAGTAGCCGCGGATCTTGCGCAGGACAACGACCTCGCGTCCGCGCGGCGGGAGCGTGTCGATCGCGTCGAGCAACAAGGCGAACTCTTGATTGGTGCAGACGATCTCATGGATGCTCCTTCTCTCATCCATAACGTCCGACCGCTCAAATTCTGTTACATGCTCAATCGGTGAGGCGCGTTCGTGGCGGATGATGTCGAGCGCAAGCCGCCGCGCGACTTGGAAGAGGAAGCTCTTGACCGAGGCCCGCACCGACCCGGACACCTGCTCGATCGGCCGCGAGATTTGCCGGCGCCAGACCCGCAGATACGATTCCTGCACCACATCCTCGACATCGCGGATGGAAGGGAACGAACGCCGCAAGTAGCCCTTGAGCGAAGCGTCGTGCGCATGCACTTGCGTGGCAAACCAGCCGGTCGACACCGATTCGATCGGTGGCGGCTCAGAAGGGGCGGTATGGGTCGGGCTCACGTTTACCGGGGGGTATTCCCGGCGTAAGTGGCGCACCCGCCGACCGCAAGCACTTTTAATAACTGACCGTTTACTTGCGTGCGAATTTCACCGCGAAATCGAGATCGCGATTTAAGGCGCGATACACACACCGCGCCGCCCGCCCGACGACGGGACGTGCAGCGTCCGCGTGTAACAGTTTTTTGCTGCCGGCGCGTTATTGAATACGTGGAGCGCGCCGGTCGCGCGATCGCTCGCAATTAACGAATCACTTCCCTGGAAAATGACAAACCGACAAATGCCTCCGCTTGCGGCGGGCTTATGCCACGCCGCAGTCCCGCCGGGCGGCAACTTTCATTGCCCATGTATTCCGCCTGTCTAGTCTTGGTTGAATTTGTCCGCCTTGTGGCCGCCGCCAGCGGATTTTTCAATGCGTTCGGGCACGCACGTGCGAGCGACAAGGCGCCGACGCCGGCCGCGGCGCGATTCGACGTCATCCTTTGGTTCGACGTGGAGGATTCTATTCTGGAGGCCGATGACGACGCGACCAAGCGGTTGTGCGAGATGCTCACCGCTCGTGGCATTCGCGGCACGTTCAAGCTCGTCGGGGAAAAGGCGCGGACGTTGGAGCGCCGGGGCCGGACCGACGTGATTGCGGCGACTCGCAAGCACGATATCGGCTACCTCCCGCACACGGTGACCCCGCTGCTCCAGGCCTCGGGCGATCCGGATTTTCCCCGCCGCGTCACCTGCACCGGCACGCGGAAAGTCTCCACCGATCGCGAGATCACCGACACCACGCACTTCCGGGCCGAGATGCCGGGCGGGCTCGCTCTCTGCATCGTTGGTTCGACCGTCAACGCCGTCGGCCTGCCCGAGATGCTGCGCGGCCGGCAGGGCACGCTCCACTTCACCGCCGAGAAGGACCACGTGGAGTTCAAGCCCGAGCGGATTTTCGCCCGCGAGCATCCGACGGAGGCGCACACCGGCTTCCCGACCAGCGGCGCGATCACGCGCCACCAGCAGGATTTCTTCGACTGTATCCGCACCGGAGCGATACCGGTGGCGGGCATTGACCTCGCAATCCGCGTGCACACGATTCTGTGCCTCGCGGAAATGTCCGAACGGCTCGGCCTGCCCGACTCCGTGCTCGAAAAGATCTACCTGAAAAACGCGGAGCGCATCCTCGGGCTCAAGCCGGCCCGATGAAAAATCTTTCGCGCGCCAGTCTTTCGCCGGCCGTCACTCGGCGGGGATTCCTTCGCGCCGGCATCACGCTCGGTGGACTTGCGCCGCTGGCCACCGGATCGCTCGCGAACCTGCTTGCCCAGGCTCCCGACGGCGCTGCGTCGCGGCCACGCGTGTCGAGCCGGTTGGTTCCGACCACCAACATCCGCGACCATCTCGCGCGCGAGGCGCTGCGCATCACGGAGCGCGCGCTCACCGACTTACCCGACGCTGCGGCATTGCAACGTCTTCAACCGGAAAAACGCCGCCAGTTTATCGAGATGCTCGGTCTCGACCAGTGGTGGACCGAGCGGCGCGAACCACCCGCCGTCACCATCACCGGCACGGTCGAACGTGAGCGCTACCGGATCGAGAAGCTCCACTACGAATGCCTCCCAAAACTCTACGCGACGGCCAACCTTTACCTGCCGAAGAATCTCATCGGCCGCGCGCCGGCCGTGCTCTACGTTTGCGGCCACGCGCCGAACCAAAAAGTGCGCTACGGCCCGCACGCGCGGCGCTTTGCCGAGCTCGGCTTCGTCTGCCTGCTCGTCGACACGCTCCAGCGCGGCGAGGTTCAGGGCTACCACCACGGCTGCTACAGCGAAGGCTGGTGGCACTGGTATTCCCGCGGCTACGGTTCGGCGGGCATGGAAACACTCATGGGCATCCGGGCGTTCGATCTGCTGGCGCAACGACCCGAAGTCGATGCGGCGCGGATGGGCGTGACCGGCATCTCCGGCGGCGGCGCGTTGTCATGGTGGATCGGCGCGGTGGACGAGCGTGCGAAGGTCGTCGCGCCCGTTTGCGGCACGGCCTCGCTCTACTCGCACATCCATGACCGAACGATCGACGGCAACTGCGACTGTATCTGGTGGACCAACACCTACCTCTGGGACCAGGCCGACGTCGGCGGACTGATTGCGCCGCGTCCGCTGCTCGTGGGCGCAGCGAACAGCGACGAGATGTTCACGATCGAGTCGGTTCGTCAGATCGAAGGTCAGCTCACGGGCCTCTACCGCCGACTCGACGCGGCCCCGAATCTCCGCTTCGTCGAAACTCCAGGCCGCCATTCCTACCACGAGCGATCGCGCACCGGGATATTCTCCTGGTTCCTAAAGCACCTGCAGGCGCGCGAGGTGGCTCCGGCGGAGGTGGGCGATATTGACGAGCGGCCGGAGAGTCAGGAGTCGAACGAGACCTTGCGCGTCTACGTGGACGGCCCGCCCCCCGGCAACCGCGTGCCGACCATTCAGGATAATTTCGTCATTCTGGCTCAACCACCGACGATTACCGATGGCGATTCGCTCGCCCGCGAACGTGACCGCGTGATCGCCGGGCTGAAGCTCCGCACGTTCCGCGCGTTTCCGGCGGCACCGCCGCTCGACGTGCAAATCGAGCACGAGTTCACCGAGAGCGGAATCGGGCATCGCTTTGCCTTCACGCCCGAGGAGGGCTGGCGTTTGCACGGCGAACTCGTGCGCCGCGCCGCCATTCCGACGCCCGCGCCCGTCGCGGTCTCGTTGCACCTGCCCGGCGAAGACCGTTTCAATCTTCGCGCGTTCATGAACCGGCTCAGCGCTCCGTGGGTCGGCATCGCCGTCCAGCCGCGCGGCACGGGAGAGACCAGTTGGAGCGAGGATCAGAACTGGCACCTTCGCCGCGCCGTCGCATGGACCGGACGCACGCTCGCCTCGATGCGGGTGTGGGACACTTTGCGCGCGCTCCAGGCGGTGCGGCAGTTGCCCGAGGTCGATCCGCAGCGCGTCTCGCTCGCGGCGCGCGGTGAGATGTGCGCGGTCGCGCTCTACGCCGCGCTGCTCGACGGCGGCGTGCGCACGCTGATCCTCGAGGGCGCACCCGCCACGCAGGATGCCGCCGGCCAGCGCGACGGGCGCGGACCGGCCATCGAGATGCTCAATTGCCTTCGCATCACCGACCTCCCGCAAGTCGCCGGTCTCCTCTGGCCGGCCGAGCTTGTTCTCGTCGGCGAAACGCCCGCCACCTACCGATGGGCTGAGGAGATTTACCGCCGGCTCGGCGCGCCCGGACGGGCAACGCGCGTCAAAGATCTGCGCGAATGGAAACCCGTGTGACGGAAGACCGATTGTCTCTTGTCCGACCTTTTTTTCACAAACCATGCTCATACTGAAACGAAATCTGACGCCGCTCGCGTCCTTGTTTGCCTTGCTCTTCGTCAGCTCGCCTGCGTTCGCGCAGGTGAAGCCGGCCCTTCCTCTGCCGGATCGTCCGGGCTTGAATCCGCCGAAAGTCTTTCCGCCCAACCAGGAGAAGGCCGTCGAGTTTCCCTACCAGGCGCAACCGTCGAAGGCGGCGCTGATGATCGTGACGGCTCATCCGGACGACGAAGGATTTTTCCCAGGGCTCATTCCAATATGTAACACGCGTCGTGAAGCTGCCGATGGTGCTGGTGGTGCTCACGAGCGGAGACGCTCATCCAGCCATCCGGCCACCAGGTGAGCGCAGCTTGCGTGAAAACGAAATGCGACGCGCGTGCTGGGCCTATGGAATGCCAAATGAGCCGATCTTCGGCCGCTTTCGTGACGGAGCCGCACAGCAGACGCTCGAGCGCAATTGGGAAATATGGGGCGGCGAAAACGAAGCGGCCAAGTTCATCGTCGAGCTGATCCGCAAATATCGCCCCGACGTGATTGCGACCTTGGCGTTCGACGGCGAATACGGCCATCCGACCGCTCGCCGACGAGGGAATCGGGGCTGAACAAGTAGTCGAAGAGCTGATCGTCGATACGCGCGAAGGGCTGCACCACTCGGTCGGCGGACGGTTTTTCGGCTGGGTGACGGGAGGCTCGCTCCCCGCGGCGCTGGCCGCCGACTGGCTCAGGGCGGCGTGGGACCAGAACGCTGCCAGCTACTCGTCGGCGCCGGCGGCCGCCATCGTCGAGGAGGTGGTCGGGGCGTGGTTAAAGGAGTTGTTGGGCCTGCCGCAGCCCGCGTCGTTCGCGCTGGTCAGCGGTTGCCAGATGGCGCACGTCACTTGCATCGCGGCGGCGCGCCACGCTCTGCTCGCGCGTGCCGGTTGGGATGTGGAAACCCGCGGCCTGGCGGGGGCCGCGCCGCTCCGCGTGCTCGCGAGCGACCAGCGGCACGGCTCGGTCGATCGTGCGCTGCGGCTGTTCGGTCTCGGCACGGCGTGCCTGCAGGAACTGCCGTCCGATCCCGACGGTCGGCTCGCGGCTGCGACGCTCGCGCCGGCTCTCGACTTGTCTCGCGACAGGCCGACGATCCTTTGCCTGCAAGCCGGCGACTTGCCGCCGACTGGAATCCCGAGTGGTCGCGCCGGGCCCGCAGTTTCCCGACCTACGCCGCCATCCGGCAGCTCGGCTGCAGCGGCATCGCGAGCCTGGTCGAGCGGTGTTGTGCGCACGCGCGTGCCTTGGTGGAGGGAATCGGTCGGCTGCCCGGCGTCGAGGTGGTCCGCTCGCCCGGCATCAACCAGGGTCTGGTCCGCTTCCTCGACTCCCGCCCCGGGGCATCGGCCGCCGACCATGACCGCCGCACCGACGAAGTAATCCGTCGCGTGGCCGCGAGCGGCGAGGCGCTCTTCAGCGGCACCATTTGGCGCGGGCGCCGCGCGATGCGCGTCAGCGTCTGCAACTGGCGCACCGCCGACGCCGACATCGAAAAGACGGTGGCGTGCGTCGCAGATGTCGTGAGCGCCGCAGCAACCCTTCCCTCGCCCCCATGAGCATGAACCAGCCTATTCCCGCCGCGCCACGCCTCGCCTCGGTCGACGCCTATCGCGGCCTTGAGATGTGCCTGATGATCGGCGAGGCGCTGAACCTGCCCCAGGTGGCCGCCAAACTGCGCGACAGCTCCTTCTGGGCGCTTCTCGCCGATCATCAGGAGCACGTCGAGTGGATCGGCTGCTCGCTGCACGATCTCATCCAGCCTTCGTTCTCGTTTCTCGTCGGCGTGGCGCTGCCGTTTTCGATCGCTGCTCTATTGGATGTATCGCCGCAAGCTCTTCGTGAAAATCTGATCGCACCGCGCGCGGCGCCGACACGCTCCTGAGCGAGCCCCGGTAGCGTCGACGTTGTAACAGTTTTTCGCGACCGGCGCGTTTAGATTAATTGAACGCGCCCGAAGTCGGGCCGTCCACTAACCTACTGCCAAACCCTATGACTACCGTCCTGTTGCCGTGCCTATCGGGGGTCGTGCGACTCATCGTTGCCCTCACTCTCGCCTTCATTTTTGTCCTCACTGGTGTTCCCCACGCGTTTGCCGGCCCGGCCCCAGCGGCCAGCGCGCAGGTCAAGAACTTTGACTTGCCGGCAGACACCGCCGAGCGCTCCATCAAGCGGTTCTCGGAGCAGTCCGGCCTCGAAGTATTTTACCCCAGCAGCGCCACGAGCGGATTGCACACGCAGCCCGTGAAGGGCCGCATGTCGGCCCGCGGGGCGCTCGACGCCATGATCGCAGGCACTGGCCTCACCGTCGTTCAGGATGAAGCGACCGGTGCGTTCTCGGTGAAACGCACGGGCAATCAGGCGGGCAGCGACGCTCCTGCCTCCACCTCCGGCTCCGCCGATGCCACGCGGGCTGCCGGCAAGCGCGCCGACCCGCCCCCAGCTCCGCCTGAAACCATGGAACGGCGCCCGACATCCGGCACCGGAACCGTCTCCGGGCGCGTTCTGAACGAGACCACGGGCCAGTATCTGCTCGGGGCGATGGTGATGGTCGCCGGCACGAACATCTCGACGGTTTCCGAGCGGGGAGGCAACTACACCCTGCTCGGCGTGTCGGCGGGTGAGGCGCACGTGTTCGTGGCGTTCCTCGGGCTGGAACCCGCGGATGCGGTCGTGCCCGTGAGCGCCGGCCAGACCGCCACCCGCGATTTCAACCTCAGCCGGAAGGGCGAGAAAGGAGAAGTGGTGATTCTAAAGGCCTATGAAGTAGTCTCCGAGCGTGAGGGGAACTACAAGGCGATGCAGCAGCAGAAGTCTGCGCTAGAGATCAAGAGCGTCGTATCCGCCGACGCATTCGGCGATGTTTCCGAAGGCAACGTGGGAGAGTTCCTCAAGCTCATGCCGGGCGTCATGCTCGATTACGTCGATGCCGATGTGCGCACCGCGAGCATCGGCGGACTCGATCCCAAATACGGGTTGATCTTGATGGACGGCGCGCCGGTGGCAAGCGCCGGTTCGTCGAACATGTTCACGGGGCGGGCATTCGAGTTCGAGCAGCTTTCTATCTCCAGCATCGAGACGGTCGAGCTCAGCAAAACCCCGACCCCGGACGTCGCCGGTAGCGCGCTCGCGGGTGTGATCAATTTGCGCAGCAAGGGTGCCTTCGATCGCCGCGGCCGGCAGATCCGCTGGTCCACGGGAATCGAAATGAACTCGAACCAAATGACGCTGAAGCGCACCCCGGGGCCGGCCGACCATAAAACCTACAAAATCCACCCGAATTTCTCGCTGGAGTTCTCTGACGTCGTTTTTGGGGGAAAGCTCGGGGTGCTCGCTGGGTTGAGCACCACGCAGGTGATGGTGGAGCAAAACAACGTCACCTACGGCTACAATTTCGATTCCGATCGCAGCAACAATGCGACCGAGATTCCACGGCTGGGATTCCTCCAGATGACCGACGCGCCGAAGATTACCACCCGCTCCAACTACAACCTCCGTCTCGACTACAAATTCTCCCCCGATCTGAGCGTCTGGGGCCGCGTCGACTTCAACACTTACGCGGCGCGCAATTACCGCCGCGACTTCGAAATCTTCTTAAACAACGTGAACAACAACACCCCCGGGGTCGAGTATTCGCTCAGCTCGCAAACCACGATCAACAGCCAGGTGTTCCCGAGGGCTGGCTTTTCCTTCGACAAGAACGGCACGACCGCGACGTTTTCCACCGGTGCCTCGTATAAACGGGGAGCATTCCGGGCCGATTTGCAGGCGCAGCTCTCTCGCGCCCTGAGCACCACCGAAGATCTTCCGTTTGGCTTCTTCACCACGATCGTTCCGGAACTCAACAATGTCTCCCTGCGCTGGACTCGTAACGGTTCGGAAGACCCAGGGATCAATCTCACCCAGCTCACCCAAGGGGATTGGCGGGATCCCGCCAGCTACCCCACGTCACCCACCTATGCGCTGCGCTATGGGCCGCAGACCGGAAGAGAGGACCGCTGGACGGGGAAGGCCGACTTCCGCTACGATTGGCAGCGTGGATATATTCCGGTGCTCTTCAAGTGGGGCGGTGACATCGGCCAGCAAAGCCGGAACGTTCAGGCCAACGGCACCTTCAATATCACTTTTCTCGGGCCAGACGGCATCGCCAACACGGTCGACGATCGCTGGATTCCGGAGGCGTATCGGATTCGAAGCCTGGCGGGCGGCAACCTCCAGAATATCCCCATCCCCGATCGATTCGCGGCGGGCAGAACCTACGGGGCGCACCCGGAATGGTTCACGGCACCGCGGCCGGAGCAACTTCTCCAGCGCGTGCTTACCACGCGCCGCAAGGTCAAAGAACAAGTCGATTCGCTCTATCAACAGTCTATCCTCAAGCTCTCGAAGAAACTAACCCTCGCCCCGGGGGTGCGTTTCGAGCGCACGCGCAGCATCGGCATCGGACCGACCGATCGCGGTGACCGCTATGCGAAGAACGTGTTGACCGGCAATCCCCTCGCCAGCATTCCGACGAACACGGTGGAATATGTCCAGGCGCGCTATGGATCGTCCGCCATCGTCAACAATTCCGAATACAACACGTGGCTGAAATACCTGCACGCGACCTATCGCCACGACGAATCGCTCATCTTCCGCGCCTCGTTCAACAACTCGATCACGCGGCCCGATCTCAGCAATCTCTCGGGAGGCGTCACCATCAACGAAACCTCGATTCCCCTGAGCGCCAGCATCCCCAACCCCAACCTCAAAGCAGAAAGCGGTCGAAACTTCTTTACCAGCGCGGAGTATTACTTTCCCAAAGGGGCCGGGTTTCTCACGGTGTCCGGCGCGCGGCGCGACATTTCCAACTTGATCCGGAGCAATTTGGTGAGAGTGCCGCCCGGAGAAAATTTCCCCAACGACGACGGTCTGGATCTCGGCGGATATGACGTGACCACCACCGACAACGTCGGTCGGGCCCATCTTACCTCGCTCGAGTTCAGCTATCGCCAGAACCTCGTCTTTCTGCCCGGTGCCTGGAAGAAGTTATCGGTTTTCGGCAACTATACGCGGCTGCGCTTCGACAACTATGAGAATTTCCGCCGCCCCCACCACATTGCCAACGGCGGAGTTTCGTTCGACCACCGCGGATTGTCACTGCGCTGGAATGTCAACTGGAGGCCCAGGTATCGCCAGGGTGCTGTGAACGCCGCCGGGGTCGCCGGGGCGCTCGGTGCCCGTCTGCAGCACGACGCCCAACTGAACTACCGGTTTAGCAAGGCGGCGTCGTTCTTCCTCACGGGACGAAATGTTTTCAATCAGAGGACCAAGAACTACACTGTCGTCTCCGGGGATCGTTTCCTCCTGACAAACTACTTCGACAACGGCACGGTCTGGACCGCGGGAGTGCGCGGCCAGTTTTAACCCGTTGAGGGTGCCCCGGCCCGGGAGATCGCAGCGACCGAAGTGCTGCGTCGGGCTGGTTGTTCCCGATTGCGCATGATCTCAACGTTGCCCGCCTTCGCCCATCGCGTCCTTGGGTTTGCCAGCTTCATGCTCGCCGCGGCCACCGCGGTCGCCGCGATCTCCAGCGTCAAAATGCCCGCCGCCGCCGACGGCAAACTGCGGATCGTCGCGTTCGGCGCCCATCCGGATGATTGCGAGTTGGAAGCCGGCGGCACGGCCGCACTCTGGGCGAAGCAGGGGCATCACGTCCTTTTCGTCTCCGTGACCAATGGCGACATCGGGCACTGGCGCGAAGCCGGCGGCCCGCTCGCGCTTCGGCGCAAGGCCGAGATCGAACAAGCGCACGAACTCCTCGGGATCCAGGGCGTGATCCTCGACAACCTCGACGGCGAACTCGAGCCCACGCTGGAGAACCGTCGCGCGCTCACGCGGCTCATCCGCGAATGGAATGCCGACCTCGTGCTCTCGCACCGCCCCTTAACACCCCCGCCACGTCTGACTCGTCGATTCGCCGCCGCGATTTCCTGAAATCCTCCACGACGATCGCTGTCGGCGCCGCGCTTGCGGCGACCGCACCCCGGTTTCTCACGGCCGCCGAGCGCAAACGCTCCATCGGCGCGAACGAACGGATTCGGATCGCCCAGATAGGCTGCGGCAGCCGCGGTCGTGAGGCCCACCTCGAGAATGGCATTCTCCCGCACCTTGCCGCCACCAATTTCGAAGTCGTCGCCATCGCCGACCCGTGGAAAAAGTCCCGCGAGGGCACCAACGGCGCGATCAAGGGGGCGTTCGGTCGCGAGGCGAAGGCATTCGTGTCCTACCGGGACTTGCTCGCGATGGACGGCATCGACGCCGTCATGATCGCTTCGCCCGACCATCTGCATACAACGCACCTCGAGGCCGCCGCCAAGGCCGGCAAACACATTTACGTCGAGAAACCCCTCGGCCACCGAGTTCGACAAACTCGTCCGCGCCTACGACGCCGCCAAGGCCGCGCAGGCTGCCGGCAGCATCATCCAAGTCGGCACGCAGCTTCGCAGCTATCCCGGGATCGTCGGCGCGCGCGAAGTCATGAAGAGCGGTGTGCTCGGAAAGGTCTCGCGCATCGAGGAAGGCCGCAACGGCGAGAAACCCTACTGGTATCAATACCTCGGCCGCGACGTGCAGGAGGCCGACGTCGACTGGAAGGAGTTTCTCGGCGACCGGAAGAGCCAAATCAGCCTTTATAGACATGCCGTACTTCCCAACTGGAACTACACTCTCCTGCCGAACAAAAATCGGAATTAATTTTTGCACATGCGCTAACTGCCACCACCGCGGCGCAATTTGCCCCCCGTTCGAAACAGGTTTGCGCGCTTGGCCAAATGTTTCTCCAGGCTGCCGCAAACCAGGTCGCAGAGCTGGAAAATCGTCGGATCGGCGATCGAATAGAAGACCTGCAACCCTTCCTTGCGGCGCCCCACCATCCCCGCGTCGGCAAGCGTTTGCAGGTGGCGGGATACGTTCGCCTGGGTTCCGTCCGCGGCCTCCGCCAACTCGTTTACGCTCATTTCCCCCGGCATCAAGCATTGCAGCAGCCGCAGCCGCATCGGCTCGGACAGGATGGCGAACCGCCGGGCGACGGCCGTAATTGCTTCGTCAGAAAGGGAGGGGTGGGTTTTCGCCATGAGGAAATCGGAACTGAAACTTGACACGGCTCAACAATATGAGTAGATACGTATATAGTCAAATACGAAAACCATGAACCTCGAGTCCTTCATCCGCGCTCTCGCCAACGAAGGCGGTGAGCAGAAGCCACCACGGGCTCACCCACTGGGCGAGCAAGAGGCTCAGCAGCACGACGCTGCCGACGAGAGCGCG
>JBKJRG010000253.1:0-3280 GCA_046594805.1 Opitutaceae bacterium
CTCGGCCTGCTCAAGGGCGAGACCTTCGCGCCGCGCGCCCACATTTTCATCGAGCGCGGCCCGCACGGCTCCGCCCCCGTCACCGTCAACATGCGCAGCAGCGGCTACGACCTCGGCCGCGCCGTGCGCAGCGATCGCTACAAACTCATCTACAACTGCACGCCGTGGATTCCCTATTCCCCTGTCGACTCCGCCGGCGGCGCCGCGTGGGGCGAGATGACCGCCGCCCACGCCGCCGACAAACTCAGCGACGGCCTGCGCGCGACCTATTTCACCGCGCCCCGCCCCGTCTATGAACTCTACGACCTCGACGCCGATCCTTCGGAGCTGAACAACCTCAGCGGCACCCCCGCACTCCACGACATCGAATACACCCTGCGCACCGCCCTCGCCGAAAAAATGATCGTCGATTTCGATTACCTGCCCCTCCCCGACCTCGGCGAAGGCCCGGCCGGCGGCGGCAAAGGCGGCAAGAACGGAAAAGCCGGCAAAGCCAAACCATAGCTGCCCGCCCCGCGCGCGGGCCCCTCCCCCGCCGCTCGACCCGCTCAAAAACCGCCCGCTTGACCGGGCCTTGACGCAGTTTGGCCCATCTCGGGCATTGACGCGGATTTTGCCCAATCGTTTCTTGAACACTATGCGAGAAACCAAATCGGTCGATCCCAGGGCCAAATACAAACGCGTCGTGCTGAAGCTCTCCGGCGAAGTGCTGCGCGGCGGCAAAAACGGCGACGCCATCGACGGCCCGACCCTCGAAAAAGTCTGCGCCCAGGTGAAAGAAATCCACGACCTCGGCGTCCAGGTCTGCGTCGTCATCGGTGGCGGCAACATTTTCCGCGGCCTCGCCGGCGAACAGCGCGGCGTCGATCGCACCACCGGCGACTACATGGGCATGCTCGCCACCGTAATCAACGGCCTGGCACTGATGGACTGCCTCGAAAAACTCGGGGTCAACACCCGGGTCCAGTCCGCCATCCCGATGAACCAGATCGCGGAGCCGTTCATTCTCCGCCGCGCCATGCGCCACCTTGAGAAGGGCCGCGTCGTCATCTTCGTGGCCGGCACCGGCAACCCGTATTTCTCCACCGACACGACCGCCGCGCTGCGCGCCTCCGAACTGCACGCCGACATCATTCTCAAGGCCACGAAAGTCGACGGGGTCTACGACAAGGATCCGAAGAAGCACGACGACGCCGTGCGCTTCGATCAGCTCACGTTCATCGAGGCGCTGAAGCAGCGGCTCAACGTGATGGATTCGACTGCATTCTCCCTCTGCATGGACAACAATGTCCCCATTCTCGTCTTCGACCTCAACGACGAGCACGCGATCCGGAAGGCCATCCTCGGCGAGAAAATCGGCACCTTGGTGCGGAACTGAAGCGCGGTCGTGACGGCAAGATGACGGTTGAGCGGCGGGAACGAGCCCCGGGAACGTCTTCGACCACGCTTGCCGTTTCGGACTCACAACCCTCAACTCTCATCTCTCAACCAATCCGACCATGAGCCATCCCCTCCTCAATGATGCGCAAGCCCGCATGAAAAAAGCCGTCGACCACACGCTGCACGAATTCAGCGCCATCCATACCGGCAAGGCGACGCCGCAGATGGTCGACACCGTCATGGTGGAGGCCTACGGCACGATGACGCCCCTCAAGCAGTGCGCCGCCATCTCCACCCCCGACGCCCGCCTCATCCAGGTCCAGCCGTGGGACGCCAGTCTCACCAAGGCGATCGCCAAGGGAATCATCGACGCAAACCTCGGTTTCAACCCCATCGTCGATGGCAAAACCATCCGCGTGCCCCTGCCGGATATGAGCCGTGAGCGCCGCCAGGAATTCGTCAAGACCGCCCACCGGATGGCCGAGGAAGGCCGCGTCCATGTGCGCAACGTGCGCCGCGATGTGCTCGAGTCGGTCAAAAAGGCGAAGCTCCCCGAGGATGACACGAAGCGGCTGGAAAAGGAAATCCAGGCCACCACCGACAGCTCGATCAAGAGCATCAACGATCACCTGGCCCACAAGGAAAAGGATCTGCTGACGGTGTAAGGTGGTACCGGCCTTCGTAGGGGCGTCGCTTGACGACGCCCGGGCGCCGTCAGCGGCGCCCCTCCACGTCCCCCGGCCTGCGGCTCCGGTCTTCTGTGTCCTCTGCGTCCAAAAGTAATCTGTCCACCCACACGCCGAAGCGCGTGGTGGTGAAACTCGGCACGGGCGTCCTGACTTCAGGCATAGGCCAGCTCGACACGGCCCGGATCGCCGCGGTCTGCTGTGAAATCGCCGCGTTGCGGGCGCGCGGCACCGAAGTGATCGTCGTATCGTCCGGCGCGGTCGGCCTGGGCATGGGCGCCTTGGGCCTGGCCAAGCGGCCGAAGGAACTATCCCGCAAACAGGCGTGCGCGGCCGTCGGGCAGTCGCGCCTCATGCAGATGTGGCAGACCGGCTTTGCGCGGCACAGCCTGGTGGTCGCGCAGGTCCTGCTGACGCACGACGACCTGCGCGTGCGCTCGCGTTATCTCGGCGTGCAGGAGACGCTCGGCCAGCTGATCGGCTACGGCACGATCCCGATTATCAACGAGAACGACACGGTGAGCGCCGCAGAAATAAAATTTGGCGACAACGACACGCTGTCGGCGATGGTCGCGAGCCTGACCCACGCGCAATACCTGATTATCCTTTCGACCGCGCCCGGGCTGATCGATCTGAAAGGCACGGGCAAGATTGTGCCGGTGGTGGAGCGCATCTCGCCGGAGATTGAGGCGATGGCCGGCGGCACCACGAGCGAAACGGCGGTGGGCGGCATGGTTTCAAAGATTTCCGCCGCGCGGCTCGCCACCAAGGGTGGCTGCGGCGTCTTCATCGCCAGCGGCGCCGAGCCGGAAATCATCGCGAAGCTCCTCGCCGGCCGCGGGCCCGGGACATTTTTCGTTCCGAGCGGTTTGCCGATGGAGGCGAAGAAACGCTGGCTCGCGTATTTTCAACGCCCGGTCGGGACGATCTTTGTCAACGCGTGTGCGGTCCCAGTGCTCCGCGAACAGGGCCGCAGCCTGCTGGCGGTGGGCGTCACCGGCGCGGAGGGCGATTTCGCGCCCGGCGACATCGTCAATATCGCGGGCCCCGATCAATCGATTTTCGCGCGCGGCAAGGCCGCCTTTGGTCGCGATGAAATCGGCGCGCTCGCCGGCCAGCAGGGCGCGCGCGTGGCCGAGCTCCATCCGACCCGCAAGCGGCTGGAGGTGGTGCACCGGAACGATCTGGTGCTGCTGTGATCGGCACAGTCGTGC
>JBKJRG010000749.1:0-5086 GCA_046594805.1 Opitutaceae bacterium
GCCGCGGCGGCGGCGGGCACGGGCGTCGCACGGATCCGTCACGCGCCGGAGGTGAGTGCCACAATCGAAGGGTCGGTGCAGGTGATGCTCGCGGAAGATTTCCGTCTGCAGCGCAACGCCACGCTGAGTCGTGATCTGCGAGTGCCTGGGTCTCCCACGGTTCGGCTCAGCGGGCAGCCCGACCTGGGCGCCTTCGTGGACTGCTCTGGCGCCGCTGAGCCGGCCAACTACCAGATAACGCTTGGCGGCACTAGTTCGCTCGGCCGGGTGGTGCGCCGGACCGATCCCATTCCCCTCCCAGCGGTGATCGCTCCACTGGCGCCGGCGGGAACGCGGAGTGTGTCGCTCAATGGGTCAGCGGGGACCGTCGGCGATTTCGCCACCGTGCGCCACCTCACGCTCAACGGCAATGGCGGGCGGGTCGCGATTCCTGCAGGGAGCTACGGCGATTTCACCGCGAGTGGTGACGGCGTTTTCGTCCTCGGTGTTCCCGGGGCACTGCAGCCGGCCATGTATCACCTGCAGCGGCTGTCGCTGAACGGCAACGCCCAACTCCAGGTCGCCGGACCCGTAATGCTGACGGTCGCACACGGTGTCATCCTGAATGGCTCAGCGGATGCGAGCGGCCAGCCCGGTTGGTTGCGGCTCGATATATTCGCAGGCGGTTTGACGCTGTCCGGCTCGGCCCGCTTTCACGGCTATGTCACTGCTCCGGGCGGGGCGGTGTCGGTCAGCGGCAACAGCCGGTTGATCGGAGGGGTCGTCGCGGATCGACTGACTGTCACTGGCCAGGGGCTCGTGCGCCTCCTCGAGCCCGAGAATCTCAAAACCGAGGTCTCGCTCACGTCCCCGCCATCCGGCGCTGCATTCATCGCGCCCGCCGCGGTCTCGCTCCAAGCCACCGCGGTGGATCGGGACGGGAGCATTGCCCGGGTGGAGTTCTTCGGCAACGGCACGATGCTCGGCACGGCGACAACGGCGCCGTATCAGCTCGCCCTGACTCAACTGGCGGCCGGGTCACATACCTTTGTGGCCCGCGCGTGGGACAATCGCGGCGCCAGCCAGGACTCAGCGCCGGCAGTGGTTTCAGTCATCGGCAACCGTCCACCGGCAGTGGCAATCACCTCGCCCGTCGACGGCGCCGTGTTCATCGTCCCCGCCACCTTCCCGGTGACCGCCGCAGCGACCGATCCAGACGGCAGCATCGCGCGCGTCGAGTTCTGGCGTGATGACAGCAAGATTGCGGATAATTTCTTCGCGCCCTTCGAATCAGGGGTGAGGGGATTGCCGGCCGGCACGTTTATCCTTCGCGCGCGCGCCTTCGATAATCTGGGACAAGCGTCCGACTCGCCGCCGGTGAGGGTAGTGGTCGCCGCGCCCAACCGGCCTCTCGAGGTGGCGCTGACGGCGCCGCCGCGCGGTTCGAACCTGAGGTTAGGCCCGGGTCATGTCCGGAATCCGGACAAACGGGGCGTACCCACGATTTGAGTAGATGCGACCGTTGAATCGGGAGCGAGACGATGTGGTCTGGCAGGGGACAAGTGTCTCATTCATGCCGCGCAAGCTCCGCCTTGAATTCGCCGGTGCGTGTTACCACGTCACCAACCGCGGCAATTACCGGCGAGACCTCTTCGCGGGGCCGGGCGTGGCGGAGACGTTCTATCGCTGCCTGTATGAGGCGTGCACCAGCTTTCGTTGGGTCGTGCACGCCTGTACGGTGATGGGAAACCACGTTCACCTGGCGCTGGGATGGGGTCGATGGGGCCCGCCCGCTGACCTTGAACCTGAATCTTTTTCGGAGGAGTGCCGTCAAAGCGTGCCATGAAGGTGAGAGGTGAGGCCTGAGGTGTTCAGACCGGCGGAGGGTGCAATCAGGACATCCTATCCGGAAAACCAACCCCGGGCCTGGCCTCCGACCTGCCGCCGTGACTAGGCCGCGAACCAGCCAATCGCGAAGTGGCAAAAGAGAGCGCCGACAACGGTCATGGCGAACCCCCAGAACAGCATCTGCCGGAAGAGCACGCGGCCGCCTTCCGCCGCCGGGACCGCGGCGATGCACAGCGCGCCGATGGTCGAGAGGGGCGACACGTCCACGAGGGCGGCCCCCACGTTGATGCTGAGCGCGATTTCGAGCGGATGACCGCCGCCGAGCTTTTCCACCAGCCCCGGCACGGCCGGCAGGAACGCCGGATAGACGACGCCGGAGGTGGAACTGTAAGTTGAAATCAGACCGGTGACGAACGCCATCACCCCGTTCGCGCTGGAGGGCGTGGTGATTCGCGCCAGCAGCGTGGTGAACAAATCCATTCCGCCCGTTTTCTCGATGACCCCGACCAGCACGCTGACACCGCAGACCATCAGGAGAATCGACCAGGGAACGGCCGCGACAATCGCGGCCTCGTCCGTCGCCCGTGCCAGGATGAGCACACTCGCCGCGGCAAAAGCGGTGAGCCCTGGATTTGCCCGGAAGATCACGACGCCGGCAATCCACAGGATCAGGACGACGAGCGTGAGCCAGTGCCGCCTCGTGGGAGGCTCCACCGGTTCCACGGCGATTTTGGGGGCCGGGGTGCGCGCGAGTTTCCGGCCGCCGAAAAAAGCATAGGCGCCGGCCGCCACGAAGGCGTGCGCCACGAAGTTGGCCGAGAACACGGCGCCGTCGTGCGCGCCGATGCCCGCCTTCACCAGCAGCGACTGCACGAGCAGTCCGACGGCACTGAACGGGGACAGGTTGCCGGCGTTGGCACCGTTTGCCACCATCAGCGCCATCAGGAAGGGCGGCACCTGGGCCGTGCGGCCGGCGGCCATGGCGAGCGGCGCAATCAACGCGGTCGCCGCAATCGCGCCCGGCCCCAGGGCCGCCACCGCGCAGGCGAGAACAAAAAAGGCCACCGGAAGCAGCGCGGCAACTCCGCCGCAGGCCGCGACCGCGCGCCGTGCGACCCGCTCGAGCGTGCCATTCTGGTGCGCGATGCCGAAGAGCAGCGTCACCCCGAGCAAGGTCAGGAAGAGCGAGGAGGGGAAAACCGCCATCAGCGCGTCTGCTTTCCAGCCGGCGGCGAACAGCGCAATGGGCCACGCGAGAGCCAGCGCGAGGATGCCGACGTTGATGCGCGACGTCAGGCTGAAGCCAATGACGACCAGCAGCGCCAGCAGGGAAAGCGCCGCCGGGCTCATGGGCGCATCTCCGAGTTGGCGGTCGAAACCGGAATTATTGGGATGTGGCACGAGCGTCTCGCCCGTGGTTCGGGAAATTCCCAGACATGGGCAAGATGCCCATGCCACTTCGAAGGGCCGGCAACTCGGAGATGCCGGCTCATCGGCGCACCGGCCAGGGCGGCAGCAAATGTTTCTGGACCTTGCCAAGGGCCGTCCGCGGGAGGGACTCGACGCGGACGAACGCGCGCGGTTGCTTGAACGAAGCCAGTTGGGTGGCGAGCCGCTCGCGCAACCCGGCTTCATCGAGACCGGGTTCCGCCACGAGATACGCGACCGGGACTTCACCGCGCACCGGGTCGGCGGCGCCGACGACGGCGGCCTCGCGCACCCCGGGTTGCTCGAGCAGCCATTCCTCGATTTCCCGCGGGTAGATGTTGAAGCCGCCCGAAATAATCAGGTCGCTGCGCCGGCCGTGCAGCGTGATGTAGCCATCGGCGGCGCGCACGCCGATGTCCCCGGTGCGAAACCAGCCGTCGCGCCACGCCGCCGCCGTGGCATCGGGCCGGCGCCAGTAGCCGGCGCAGACATTCGTGCCCCGCACCCAGAGTTCTCCCACCGTGCCGTCGCCCACCGGGTCACCCGCCTCGTCGCAGATCCGCACGGCAACGTGCGGCAGCGGCAGGCCGACGGTCCCGGGCCGACGCTCGCCCGCGTAGGGATTGCTGATGTTCATCAGCGTCTCGGTCATGCCGTAACGTTCCAGGATCACCTGGCCGTAGGCCGTGCGGAATTTTTCGTGCACTTCGGCCGGCAGCGGGGCGGAACCGGAAACCGCGAGCCGCAACCGGGCGCCGATGCTCTGCGCCGCCTCCGCGGGCAGCTCGAGCAGGCGGACAAACATCGCGGGCACACCGAAGAAAAGGGTCGGCCGGTATTCCTCGAACCACGCCTGCGCCTTGCGATGCTCGAAACGCTCCAGCAGCCGCAGGTGGCAGCCGCTGATCAGCCAGCAGTGGATGCCGTTGGCGAGCCCGTGCACGTGGAAGAGCGGCAGCGTGGCCAGGTAACGATCCGCCGCCGTGATCCGCCAGGCCTCGACGAGCGCGCGCCCATTGCTCGCGAAGTTGCCGTGGGTGAGCACGGCTCCCTTCGAGGCGCCGGTGGTGCCCGAGGTGTAGATCAACGCCATGGGTGTGTCCGCGTCGCAGCGGGCCGGTGTCCCGCGGAGCGAAGGCTGCGCGCTCGCGGCGGCGGCCAGCTCGTCGACATCCCATGCGGTGACGCCTGCAGGCAGAAAGGGCGCCAGGTCCGGCGAGGTGAGAACTGCGATGGGGCTCGCATCCGCGAGGATGTGCCGCAATTCCCGCTCGCGGTAGAGCACGTTGATCGGGACGAGCAGCAGACCCAGCTTGACCGCGGCGAGCCAGAGGTCGATGAGCTCGACGCGATTCGCCAGGAAGAATGCGAGTCGATCCCCGGCGCCGAGCCCGCGGCTGCGCAACGCGTGGGCGAGGCGATTGCTCCGCGCCTCGAGCTCGCCGAAGGTCAGCGCGGCCCGGATTCCGCCGGGCTGATCGTATTCCAGCGCCGGTTGCGTCGCCCGGTCGAGCAGGGCGGGATCGAAGGCGGCGAGCAGCGACATTTCAGCGCAAGCTTTGGACACAATGGACGGAATTGGGCAGAATAAAACAAACGCCGCAGGTTTCTAACCACAGCCATCCCATAGCCGGGAGAAAAAAGTTGGCTCGGTTGCCGGCGATTTACCTGCCACGAGGCAGGGTGTGAAAAAGAAAACCAACCGGCAACCGAGCCGCCCGCACCTTACGATCCTGCGGCAGCTCGTCGAACTGATTCCGACGCACCTGGTGCCCAAGCTCGCGCGGGACCACGGCGTCGACAAAAAAGCACGGACCTTCAGCCCGTGGAG
>JBKJRG010000800.1:0-4651 GCA_046594805.1 Opitutaceae bacterium
ATCGCCGGTCAGGGCGCCGACGAACCCGGTCGCGTGCGGGTGACTCGGAAACGCCGCGCGGACGTCCGGGCGTTCCACGAAGGCAAATGTCAGGGCCTCACCGGGTCGCTCGACCCACACCCGCCGAATCGCGACCGCGCTCGCCGCCCAGCCGCGCGCCTCGAACTCGCCGTAGACGGGCGTGATCCGGGGGGAGTCAAGGTGGAGGAGAGTGGCAACAGGATCCATTCGGCCGGAGTGGTCGAGACGCTGGGTGACTCAGCGTACGCCGCCAAGCCCAGAGCAGTCGCGCGCGAAATCGGCAAAGGGCACGGCGTCGGCCCGCACCGCCGGCCGGGGCTCGTCCGCGGTGCGGAGCCGAAACCAATCCGCTTCCGCCCGGTCCCGCCAGCCTTTGTTCGCGCGCACGACGGCGAGAATCCCGTTGGGATTGTTGCGCGGGAAGCGTTCGACCAGTTCCACCACTTCCCAGCGGATGCGCTGTTGCGGGCGCTGCCGCAGCAGATCGAACATGGCCGTCACCGTCTCCGGTTCGAAGGTGTGAAAGTGGATGTTGATGCCCTCGCCGCTCTCCACCGCGTAGCGCATGCCGCTGGCCAACGAGGCCTGGCGGTCCATCCGATCCGCGGGCTCCGTGCCGGGGCTGAACTTGGACCAGTCGGAATCGTAGACGAACTCGTCGATGTGGGTCGCGTCGCAGGCGGTGGTGCCGTGGACGAAATCGTCGACCAGGTGCTCGATCGGAGTCAGGAGGCGCGTGTGGTCCCAGGTGTGCCGCCGGTCGGGCACCACGAGATAGATGATCCCGCCGGGACGGAGGACGCGGTACCATTCGACGAGGGCCGCGAGCGGGTTGGCGACATGCTCGAGCACGTGGGCCGAAGCCACGTAGTCCAGCGAGTTGCTGTGAAACGGCAAAGCCGCGGCGTGCCCGTAGTAGTCCGCGAGACACGGTTCGCCCCCGAACTCCTTGAAACAATCCACGTAGAACGGCAGCGGGACCAATCCGGGGAGCGGCACCAGCCCGGCTCCGATTTCCGTGCCGGTTTTGCCCTCGCCGATCCACTGCGCGATCTTTTCCTCGTGTGTCATCCGTGGCTCAGGCGGTCGCGACCGCGAGCAGGTTGTAGTGCAGCGGGGTGCCTTCGAGCGTCCGCAATGGGTACGGAGTGTGGAACCGGAGTTCGACATTCGGATAAAACTCCCGCAGCAGCGTGCCAAGGCTCCAGCGCGTGAAGTAGTTCACGTGGGTCGACTCGAGCATGTGCCAGGGCGTGGCGAGATGATCCCAGAGATAGCCGAGCAATTCGCAGTTCGGCACCGAGACGACCAGTCGGCGCGGCGCGACGCGCTGGACTTCGCGGAGAAAGGCGCGGGGATCGCTGATGTGCTCGAGCACCTCGAGGCAGAGCGCCGCCTCGAATGCGCCATCGTCGAACGGCAGGGTGCGGCCGTCGACGTGGCGGTGGGGCAAGCCGAGGCGGGCGAGCTCCGCGCAGTCGGTGGGGTTCACTTCCGCGCCGACCCAGTCGTAGCCGTCCTTCAACAAATCGCGGCCGTACGAACCCAGCCCACAGCCGACGTCGATCACGCGGACCGGCGGCGGCCCGAGGTAACGGCGGACCAGGTGCGCGAGCTCGCCACTGCCCTCGGCTTGCGAGGGGCCGACGGCAAAAATATTGTCATGGCCCTGAATCGCGGTGGTGGCGGCATCGAGCAGGACGCCGAAATGGTTCGTGCGATAATCGCGGGCGATGGCCTTCGCCGTGGCGCCGGACAACACCGGGGTGCGACTGCCGTCCGCCAACCGCACGCGGATGTCGACTTGGAGTGGGCTGCCGGGGGCGGCGGTGGGATGATGCGCGAAGAGCTCGAAACCCGTCTGCGTGCCCGCGGGCAGCCAGTGGGCCACGATCACATCGGGCCGCTCGTAGAGCGCCGCGGTTTCGCCGAGCCGGACCTCGCCGACCCACGCCTCCACCGCGGCGATGGACCCGTGGTTCGAGCCGAGCCACACCCAGCCGCGAACGAAAAAACAAAGGGGATCGACCGCGGTGTCGGCGGCGGGCTCATCGAGATAGGAGCGCGTGGTGGCGTCGAGCGACAAGGGAGTGTTCGCCACTGCATCAGCCGGGGGATCGGCACGCCAGCCCCGATCGCCCCAACGGCGGGATGCCGCGCGTCCGGCGGGCGGAAACAAGGCGGGGCGCCCCGCGGTGAAAGCGTAGGCGGTCCCGGCGCTTTGGCCCACGAGTTGTCGCTCCCCCTGCCGGGTTTTCTCGAGCCGCAAGGGCTCGAGCGAAATGGGGCACACCAGCGGGAGCGAAGGAATACCTGGCGTGGGGGCGGGGAGGGAAAACGTTTCGCGCTCGCGCGAGCCAGCAACGGCCTGGCCCGCCTTGCGCAGCAGGAGGCCGATGCCGTCGTCACGTCCCGGCGGATAGCGATCGGCCCGGGAGAGCAGGGTGAAGCGCGGATTTTTTCCGCCGAGCAGGCCCGCCGCCTGGAGCACCTGCTCGAGCGAGTCGGGCGTGAAGGTGTGATAGTGGATGTCGAGCGACTGGCCTTGCTCGAGCAACCGGCGAAAGCGTTCCCGCGCGGCCGCCTGTTCCCGCGGCACGTCGGCGGGGGCGGTGTGCGGGCTGAGCATCGACCAGTTGGTCTGGAAAACGAACTCGTCGATGTGGGCCTGCGCATCGGCGATGCCCGTGCCTTCCTGGAAATCGCGCAGGAGGTGGGCGCAGGAGGTCACCTCGCGGGGCTCGTCGAAGGTGTAGCGTTTGTCCGGGACGACGAGATAAAGCAGCCCGCCGGGACGGAGCACCCGGTGCCACTCGTGCAGCGCCGCGATGGGATCGGGCAGGTGCTCCAGCACGTGCGAACTGCAGAGATAATCGAGCGTGTCGTCGGGGATGGGCAGTGTGCGGGCGTCCGCGAGAAAGTCCGCCCGGCCGGCCGTGCCCGCGTAATCCGCCACGACGTCCGTATAAAATGGCGACAACCCGGCGACGGGCTGGACATGCGCGCCGATCTCGAGGCCCAGGGCGTTGGCCGGCACGCTCGCGCCGAGCATTTGGAACGGATGGCGCTCGGGCGGCGGGGCGGCGAGCAACCGGCTGAAGAGCGGCGGCGAAAGCGACCCGTCTTTCCGCCGCGCGTGGATGGACAGCGCAAACGGCTCGCGCGGCCGGGCGGTGGGGTGGCGGGCCGGAAACTCGAATGCGGTACAGGTGCCGTCCGCCAGCCCGTACTTCGCATTCACGTCCGCGCGCGCCTGGAAGCTCGCGGCGCTGGCATCACCCAGCGGCGTGTCGCCATCCCGCGCTTCCACTGCGGCGAGGTTGGCGTGTTCCTCCCCGAGCCACAGCCAGCCTTTGATCCTGAATCCCGCCGGATCGAACAGGACGCCGGGAACAGGAGCGTCGATGTGGATCGGCATGGCGCGGCGAGTGCGTGGGCCCGGGAGATTTAATCCGCGGCGAACTGCGGACTACTCCAGCGGCGCCCACTTGCGCGGCGGCGCGGAAAGGGTGAAATCGTTTATGATCAGCGTGAGGTTCGGATTGTACGCCGGATCGTTGAGCAACGCGGCGCCCCATTTCACGGTGATGTACTCCACTTCGCTCCGGAAACGATCGCGCTTCTCCAACGTGTCCTCGGCCCCGCGGCTGGCACTCTCGTGGTGATAGAGCTCCGCGTAGGGCGTCCAGAAATTGCGGTAGCCGGCGGCGCGCACCTTCAGGCAAAAATCGATGTCGTTGAAGGCCACCTTTAGCGTCTCATCGAATCCCTCGACCTCCTGGTAGACTTCGCGACGGATCACCAGGCAAGCCGCGGTGACGGCGGAGAGATTTTGCTGGAGCAGATTGCGGTGGGCCTGACCGGCCGCCCCGCGGGGATGAGTCTGCCAGGCGTGCGCCGCAACGCCGCCGATGCCCAGGATGACGCCGGCGTGCTGGATGCGATCGTCGGGATAATAGAGCTTCGCGCCGACACAGCCAATCTCAGGCCGCAACGCGTGGCTGACCATTTCCTCCAGCCAGTCGCCGTTGATGACCTCGAGATCGTTGTTGAGCAAACCGACAACGGGCGCATCGGTCTGCTTCACGCCAAAATTGTTGATGGCGGAGAAATTGAATTCGCCCGGGAAACGCACGACGCGAACGCGGGCTCCTTTTGTAGGGGCGTCGCTTGACGACGCCCTTCCGTCTTCCGAACGACGGGCGTCGTCAAGCGACGCCCCTACAGCCTGAGGTTCCAATTCCCGCAGATAGTCCAGCGTGGCCGGATCGTCGGAATCGTTGTCCACGATCAGCAGATCGAAGTTGGGGTAGGTCGTCTTTTCGAGCAGGCTCGTGACGCAGGGCTTAAGGACGTTGAGCCGGTTGCGGGTCGGGATCACCAGCGTGACGCGGGGCGCCGGGTCCGGCAGCGGGTAATGCACCCGCCAGTAGGAACCCTTGGTCGGGGTGATGGTGGCGTTGACGCCGATGCGGGCGAAATGCTCCGTGATGACTTTCTCCGCGGCCGAGGTGGCGTAACTCTTCGCGCCAATCAGCATGGCAGTCGACCCCGGCTCGCGCCGCCAGTGGTAGAGAATTTTCGGTATGTGCCGGATCCGATCCGGCCCCGAGCTCTCGATGACGCGCAT
>JBKJRG010000821.1:0-11569 GCA_046594805.1 Opitutaceae bacterium
GCTGGGCGCTCGTCGCCGCCCTGCCCGTCGTCTACATCGCGTTGCACGTCGTGGCGGCGAGTCGCAATATCGTGTTTTGGGACGAATTCGACACCGCCCTCGCGCTGGTCCTCCGGATCAATGCCGGCGCGGATTGGTCCGAGCTCCTGCAACGCTTCTTCGCCGTTAACAACGAGCACCGGATGGTCACCAGCCGGCTCATGTTTGCCGGCAGCTACTGGCTGACGGGCACGGTGAATTTCCATGTGATCGGGGCGTTGGGGAACCTGTTCCTGGTCGGGGCGTGTGCGTTGCTCGTGACCAGCGTCCGTGGGTGGGAGAAGCGACTCCGGCTGGGCGTGGTGCTGGCGTTCACGATGTTTCAACTGGAGCACTTTGAAAACTTCATCTGGTCTGGCGCGTCCATCGACCACTTCCAGGTGGTGATGCTGGCCATTGCCACCGTGATCCTGCTGCTCCGGGGCAGCCGGACCGCCTGCGCCCTGGCCATCCTGACCGGACTGCTGGCAAATTTCACGCTGGCCCATGGCTGCGTCGTGTGGCCCTTGGGCGTCGCGATTCTTTGGTCGCAGCGGCGCTGGCAACACCTCGCCAGTTGGTGCGCCGCCGGTACAGCGGGCATGCTGGCCTTCCTGTATGGATTCGAATTAAACCCCGGGCACCGCATCGGCGACCTTTCGTGGGAGAGCATGATCCACATTGGACGATACTGGCTCGCGCTGCTCGGTGGGCCGCTGACGCTGGGCAACGCCCGCCTGGCCCCGCTCCCCGGCCTGTTCCTGCTGGCGGGGTTGGGCTGGCTCACGCTCCGCGGTGCGGCCCGGCGCGAGCCCGTCGCCTTGTTCACCGCACTGTTTGCCGTCGGCGCCCTGAGCCTGGTGGCGTTCGGCCGATCTGAAATCGCCGGCGCCGAGATCAACTCCCGGTACATGGTGCTCGGCGTGCTGGCGTGGGCGATGCTCGTTTACATGACGCTGGAACGCGTCACCCACCCCGCCCGGCCCTTTCGGATGCTGGCCTGCCTGCTGCCGGTGCTGATCGCCTTCAATGTGGCGGCGAACCGGAAGTTTGCGCCCATGGCCGAGGGCTTTGTCGAGGTGCGGGACCGCGCGGCGTCCCGTTTCAAGCAATACGGCGAGGATGGTCGCGGGGTTGCCCCGCTTCACCCCCAACAGGGCCACGCGGAGGCGCTGCTGAATCTCGCGGCGGAACGCGGCGTCTACACCTTGCCGCGCATGTCGCACGAGACCGACTTTCCCGACGCGGTGGAAAGCCCGCGCATCATCGCCTATGTCGATGAAGTCATCACCAATCCACGCGCGGTCACCCTGGGCGGATGGGGCATGATCCCGGGCGTGTTGTCGAAGCGCGGCCAGGTGTTTGTCGTCCTGCGTTCGGAAAAATCGTTTCTGGTCTTCAGCACCGTGACCCTCCAGCGGCCCGATGTGGCGAAAGCCTACAAGGAACCGAAGTGGCGGCTGAGCGGATTCCGGGCGGTCATCGGGCGCAACCGGCTGCCGCCGGAAGATTTCGAGATCGGCGTGCTGCTCGCGAATGGCGATGACGTGGAGTACATCATGACCCCCGCCCGGCTTCGTCTGACGCCGGAGGATCCCGAGCCGGTGCGGCTTGCCAGCCAGGAGTAACCACGCCGAGGATTCGGCGTGTTGACCAAGGCCGACCTCCAGCGCCTCCGTTCGCTGCGCGACAAGAAGAACCGGGAATCGCTCGGTCTTTTCGTCGTCGAAGGCGCCAAGGTCGTGGGGGAATTGCTCGCGGCGGGTTTTCCGTTCACCGAAATCTACGTGACGGAGGAATGGACACCACCTGTTGGGTCCAGCCTGCCAAGCGACAAAAGAATGGGGCTTGGGGTTATTGGGGATGGGGATGGGGATGGGGATGGGGATGGGGATGGGGCGCCCTCGCCCCGTCTGCCACGCGTGCCCCCCACCGCGGCGGGGGCGCCGCGTCCCCATCCCAATCCCTCCTCCGTTTCTGATCCCCGCATCGTTGCTGCCTCTCCGCCACCGATTCAAATCACCGCCGCCGAGATGGCGCGCGCCAGTCACTTTCCCACTCCCTCCAGCATCCTGGCCGTGGGCAGAATCGCGCGCCCCGGCCTCACCGCTGGCGCGCTCGACCGCGGCCTCACGCTCGCGCTCGATGCCGTCCAGGACCCCGGCAATGTTGGCACCCTCCTGCGCATCGCCGACTGGTTCGGGTTCGACCGCGTCCTGCTTTCCGCCGACAGCGCCGATCTTTTTCACCAGAAAGTGATCAACGCGAGCATGGGCTCGTTCGCGCGGGTCGCGGTGCACACGGTCGACCTCGCGCCGGCGCTTGCGGCGGTCGGGCCGGCGACACCGATCCTCGGCTGCGATCTGGCGGGAGAAGACGTGCATACCCTCGCCCCGCTGAGCGCTGCCGTCGTGGTCATTGGCAACGAGGGGCGCGGAATTTCCCCGGATGTCGCCGCGCGGCTCACCCGGCGGGTGACGATTTCGCGCTATGGTCAGGCCGAATCACTCAATGCCGCCGTCGCCGCGGGAATTGTGTGCGCCGTCCTGCGCCGGCCGGCACACTGAAGGCCCGATCAGCCACGAAAAGGCACCGAGATGCGCAAAACGAGCGCCGCTTTTTTTGTGCTGCTTGGGGCTTTTTGTGGCCATCGTCACCGTAGTTTGACTCCGGATTGATCCCTCTGACTTGCCTCGCGGTTTTCATTGCCTAGTTTCCCCTCTCCATGATTTGCCTCCCCCTCCTGCGCGCCGCGGTCCTGGCTGCTGCCTTCGTTTACCTTCCCGTCGCCCGCGCCGCTGAGCCGGATGAGGACGAGCCACGCGAAATCCGGGGCGCCATCCGCAACGCCGGCTCGCGCCAGGCGGCGCCGCAAATCGAAACCGCATCGGACGAAGCCCGCCAGGCCCTCACCCGGATGAAGCTGCCACCCGGGCTCGAGGCCAGGCTGTGGGCGGCCGAGCCGATGCTGGCAAACCCGGTGGCCTTCAACTTCGATGAGCGCGGCCGGATTTTCGTCGCCGAAACCCACCGCTACCGCAGCAGCGTGCTCGATATCAGGGACTACATGTGGATTCTCGAGGACGAGCTCGCCGCCCGGACGATCGAGGATCGCACCGCCATCATCCAGCAGAAGTTCGGTCCCGCCGGGGTGAAGGAACTTTCGATCGAGGGCGAAATTCTCCGGCTGCTCGAGGACACCGATGGCGACGGCGTCGCGGACAAGTCTTCGGTCTATGCGGACGGTTTCAACTCCCCGCTCGATGGCATTGCCTCCGGCGTGCTGGCCCGCCGCGGGAAGGTCTGGTTCACCAACATCCCAAGCGTCTGGCAATTCACCGGCGACCAGCGCGCGGAGACCCGCACGGAAATCAGCCGCGGCTACGGCGTGCGTTTCAATTTCACCGGCCACGACCTGCACGGGCTCGTGTGGGGGCCGGACGGCAAAATCTATTTCAGCAACGGCGATCGCGGTGCGACGGTGAAGACCAAGGAGGGCGGCCTGATCGACACCGCCGACATGGGCGCCGTGTTTCGCTGCAATCCCGACGGCTCGCAGCTGGAGCTGTACGCCTTTGGCCTGCGCAACCCGCAGTCGCTGGTGTTCACGGAGAATGGCGACCTGCTGACCGGCGACAACGATTGCGACGCCGGCGACGAGGAACGGCTGGTGCACGTCGTCGAGGGCGGCGACAGCGGCTGGCGGATTGGCTACCAGTTCGCCCCACTCGAGAAAGCGGGCCCGTGGAACTCCGAGAAACTCTGGCACCAGCGCCACGCCGGACAGGCGGCTTACCTCCTGCCGCCGATCGCGAACATCGAGGACGGCCCCTCCGGCATCGCCTACTATCCGGGCACAGGCCTGAACCCCTCGTACGCGGGCAACCTCTTCATCACCCATTTCAAGGGCGCCATCGCCCGGAGCGGCATCTACACCTACACGGTCAAGCCGAAGGGCGCGTCCTATGAGATCGGCGACAGCAAGCCGTTCCTGACCTCCGCGCTGCCCACCGATGTGAAGTTCGGCCCCGACGGCCAGCTCTACATTTCCGATTGGGCCGAAGGCTGGCCGAAATCGAAGCGGGGCCGCATTTACGCCATCTCCGATCCGCAGCATCGCACCAATCCAGGCGTGAAGGAAACCCAGCAGCTCATCGCGAGCGACTGGACGAAAAAGGGCGCCGAGGAACTGACGAAGCTCCTCGCGCACGCCGACTGGCGCGTGCGGCTCGAGGCGCAATACACCCTCGCGGAGCGTGGGCTGCCCGGCGTGCAATTCCTCGCCAGGCTCGCATCCGATTCTGGCGCGAATGCCCTGGCCCGCCGCCACGCGCTGTGGGGACTGGGCCAGATCGCCGCCGCCCCGGGCGCAGGCAGCCCCTCGATCAAGGAAAACCACCCGCTCTTCACCGTGCGCGCGCTCGTGCGCGACCCTGACGCCGAAGTCCGCGCGCAGGCGCTCAAAGTCCTCGGCGATCAGCGGGACGTCAGCGCTGCGGATATTTTCATCGCGGCGCTGAACGACGAGAGCAACCGGGTCAAATTTTTCGCGGCGCAGGGCCTTGGTCGGATGACGATCAAGGATGCGGACCCCTCGCCCGGCGGGCGGGCGACGCCGGCGTTGCTCGCGACGCTTCGGGCCAACGCCGACCAGGACCACTATCTCCGCCACGCCTGCGTCATGGGGCTGGTGCGGGCCGATAACCTCGCGGCGCTAAAGGCCGCGGCGTCCGACGCATCGCCCGCGGTCCGACTCGGGGTGCTGCTCGCGTTTCGTCGCATGGGCCAACCCGAGGCGGCACGGTTTCTCGCCGATGCCGATGCCACCCTGGTCCGTGAGGCCGCGCTCGCGATCAACGACGCGCCCATCCCGGAGGCACTGCCGGCGCTCGCCGCGCTGCTCGCGAAACCGCTGGCCGACGAGCCCGTGATTTTCCGCGCGATCAACGCGCATTTCCGCCTGGGCCGGCCCGAGAACGCGGCGGCGCTGGCCACCTACGCGGGCCGGACGGACGCGCCCGCCACGCTCCGTGCCGAAGCGCTGACGCAACTTTCCCTCTGGCCGAAGCCCCCGCAGCGCGACCGGCTGGTCGGCATCTATCGACCGCTAGCGGAAAAGACGCGCGAGCGGGCCGTGGCGGTGAAGGCCCTCGAGCCGATCGTTCCCGCCCTGCTCGCCCATGGCACGCCGGCAGCGGTGCAAACCGCGACGCTCACTGCGTTGCAGGATCTCGAAATGGCCGGCGCCACCGATGCTCTCTTCGCCGTGGTCGGCGATGAGAAACAATCCGGCGCCACCCGGGCTGCCGCGCTGGTCACCCTCGACAAAATCAAAGACTCTCGCGTGGAGGAGGCGGTCAAGGTGGCCAGCTCCTCCCAATCCGCGGCCCTGCGGCTCGCGGCGTTGCCCATCGCCGCGCGGTTGTCGCCCGCCGTGGCGGGACCGGTGCTGGCCAACCTGATTCAGCACGGCGACCTCGCCGAGCAGAAGGCGGCCTTGCGCGCCCTGCGCAACCTGAACCATCCCTCCGCCGACACGATCCTCACGCAGCAGCTCCGGCTCCTGGCCGACGGCAAGGTCGCACTCGCGCTGCAACTCGAGCTCGTGACCGCTGCGGCCGCGCGGAGCGATCCGAACGTGAAGGACCTCCTCGCGCAGCGGGAGAAGAAGCTGGCCGCGAGCGCCGATCCCCTGGAGCCCTTCCGCGTCGCGGTGGCCGGAGGCGACAAGGTTCGCGGCAAACGCATTTTCGACACGCAGCCGGTCATGGCGTGCATCCGCTGCCATCGGGCCGGGGAAGCCGGCGGCGATGCCGGGCCGGATCTGGCCGACATCGGTGCCCGCTACACCCGCGACTACCTGCTGGAATCCATCGTCAAACCGAACGCGAAAATCGCGCCGGGATTCGACACCATCGTGCTTACCTTGAAAGCGGGCGGGGTTGCTGCCGGCGTGGTGGCCAAGGAAACCGCCGAAATGATTTCGCTGCGCACGCCGGACAACAAGATCGTGGAAGTGAAGAAGGCCGACATCGCGAAACGCGAGGGCGCGCCCTCCTCGATGCCGGACATCTATACCACCCTCCTTTCAATGACGCAGCTACGGGACGTCGTGGAATACCTCGCCAGCCTGAAGGACAAACCCGCGCGCCTCGACGACACGAAACCACGGGCTTTGCGCGGGCTACCCCCGCCCGTGAAAGCGACGGAGTGAGACGTCGGTAGCGCCGCGATCGGTTCCGAGGTGGGGCTGGCTCTCCGAGCCGGCCTGGGTGCGGGGTGATTCGCGCTCCCAGCGCCGTTCTCACACTGGAACCCAGGGCGGCTCGGAGAGCCGCCCCCACCTTCAATCCTAAATTCGGCGAGGCGCGCCGCACGGAATGCGAGCGGGAATTCCCAACCCAAGACTGACAACTCAAAACTCAAAACCGGTGGCGGTTATTTGAGGCGATCCGCACGCCCCACCGCACCACCGCCACCAGCCGCTCCGCCGCGATCGCCGCGCGTGCGCCAGGCCGAGCCGAAAACGCGCGCGGCATGCTCCCGCAGATCGTCCAGGAAGCTGTAGAAGAGCGGCACGACCAGCAGCGTCAGCAACGTCGACGCGAGCAGGCCGCCAATCATGGTGCGACCCAGCGGCGCGTAGGGCAGGCCGCCAATCTTCGAATTGCCGAGCGCCATGGGGATGAGGCCACTCACCGTGCAGAGGGTCGTCATCAGGATGGGGCGGAAACGGTGCCGGCCGGCTTCCAGCAACGCCTCCACCCGCGTCTTCCCGGCCGCGCGCAGCCGGTTCGCCATGTCGACGAGCACAATCGCGTTGTTGACCACCACCCCGACCAGGATCACCACGCCGATCTTCGCCATGTTGTCGAACGGCGTGTCGGTAAAATAGAGCATCCAGTAGACGCCGAGGAACGCGAAGGGCACCGCGATGATCACCGCGAGCGGCAGCACGAAGGATTCGAAGAGAATCCCCATCAACAGGAACACGAAGATCACCGCCAGCCCGAGCGCGAACATCATCTGGGCGTCCGACTCGTTCGGATTGTAGAAGCTGCCTTTGTCCCAGCGGTAGCCCCGCGGCAGGTCGAAACCTTCCATCGCCTTGTCGACCGCCGCGAAGAGACTGCGCGAATCCCCGCGCGGCGCGCGCGCCGAGATGCGCATGATGGTCTGCCGGCCCTCGCGCTGGATCTGGCCGAGCGTTTTCGCCACGTTCAGGCTGGCGACCGATTCCAACGGCACCTCGACGCCCCCGTCGGTCCGGAAAGTCATGCGGCGCAGGTCGTCCAGCCCCGCGCGGTCGACGTCGCCCAGCTGCGCATAGACGCGCATCTCGCGCCCGTCAGCGGCATTGAAGCGGCCGACCTCGGAGCCGCGCATGGTGTTGCTGATATTGGTCTGGATCGACTGGGGATTGATGCCCAGGCGGCGCGCGCGATCGCGGTCGACCTGGATTTGGAGCTCGTTGCCGCCGCGTTCCTGGTCGGTATCGACGGAAACGAGACCGGGGATCAAACGCAGCCGCCGGACCGCCTCTTCGGCGAGGGCCATCAGGGTCGTCGTATCCTCGCCGTAGAGCGCGATGGACATGTTGGCGTCCTGGGGCGCGCTGCTGCCCCGCTGGAGCGAGCGCGCATTGACCCCGGCCGGGAAGATAAACTTCTCCTTGATGTCCATTTCGATCGCGACCCGATCCATCGGGGGCAGCGGGACCGGCAGGCCGAGCATGGACCGCAGCGATTTCATCCAACGCCATTGCTGGATGCCGGCCCAGGCACTGCGATACCACTCCTTGTTCGGATCCTCGCGAAATTTCAGCTGCACGTGGCCGTTGTTGTAACGAAACCGCGTTTCAATCCGCTCGACGTTGTAGCGCGCCTTGTTGGCCAGCAGGAAGGTCTCCATCGTCTTGAAAAACTCGTCCGCATACTCGAGCGTCCCGCCGCTCGGCAGCTCGAAATACAGGTACATCGAGCCCTCGCCCCCGCCCCCGCCGATCCCCTGGTAATAGTTCGGTCGTTGCAGCGGGTTCTTCGAGTAGTACTGCCAGGTCCCGGCCCCCGCGAGCAGCACCAGCAGCGTGGCGTTGAGCGGATGACGCAGCACCCAGCCGAGCGACCCGACGTACCGCTCTTTCAGCCAGCGCACCGGCCGAAGCTCGTCGTGATGCCGGCCCCGGGAGAGCCGCTGCGCCGCGAGCGGCACGAACACCAGCGCAATGAAGAGCGAGGCCGCGAGCGAGACGATGACCGGCACGCCGATGCGGAGCATCCAGAAGGCCATCTCGCCCACGCCGCCCATCAACATCAGGGGCAGAAACACGATGATGTTCGTGCAGGTCGACATCACGACCGCCAGGCCGACCTCGCCGGCGCCGTTGATCGAGGCCGGCGCGGCCGCCACGCCGTCCTGTCGCTGGCGATAGATGTTTTCCACGATCACGATCGCGTTGTCGACGACCATGCCCACCGCCAGCAGGAGGCCCATCATCGTCGCCATGTTGAGCGTCCAGCCCATGAAAAAGAGCACGACGATCGTGCAGAGCAACGAGAGCGGGATGGCCAAGGTGAGGATGCCGGTCATCCGGGCGGTGCGGAGGAAAATGAAAATGATCAGCGCGGCGAAGGCCCCGCCCCAGAGGCCCGCCTCCTCCAGGTTCCAGATCGCATCGCGGACCTCCTTGCCCTGATCGAAGAACACCTCGAACTTCATGCCCGAGAGTTGCGGCAGCTCGTGGAGCTTCCGCAGCGCCGCGCGCACGTCGCGGCTGATCCGCTCGATGTTGCCGGTGGATTCCCGGGTGACCTGCACCCCGATGGCGGGCTGGCCATCGACGCGGAACATGGAATCGCGCGTCGACATCTTGAAACTGACGTTCGCCACATCGCTGAGCCGCAACCGCCCGGCCGGATCGATCATCAGCGACCCAATCTGCTCGGCGGATTCAAAACGCCCCAGGGAGCGCACATACACTTTCCGGCCGCCCTCAAACACGTAGCCGCCGGACTGGGTGAAGTTCTGGGCCCGCAGCGTGGCGAGCATCTGCGACGGATCGATCCGATGACTGCGCAGCCGCTCGTCGAGCAGATCGACCTGCACCTGGCGCGACTGCGTGCCCCAAATATCGACGTTGCCCACGCCTTCGATCCGCTGGAGCGCCGGCTTGACGAAATTCTCCATGCGGTAGGCCGCGTCGTCCATGTTCGCGGGGATGCCGGCGACCATGGTCATCATGGGGCGGTCGTTGGCGTCGTAGCGGTAGACGTTGATGCGTTCGATGTCGTCGGGCAGCAGCGGCTTCACCCGATCGATCCGGTCGCTGAGCAAGGCGTAGGCGCCGCGCAAATCGGTCCCGGTCTGGAATTCGATCCGGACCGAGCAACGGCCCGTGCTCGAGTAACTGCTGACCCGTTTCACCCCGGGGACGGTCCCGACGATGTCCTCGATTTTGCGCGAGACCTTTTCCTCCACGTCGCGCGGCGAGGCGTTCGGATAACTCACCTGCACATACAGCTGGTTGCCCTCCATCCCGGCCGGGTAAAGCGCAATGGGGATCCGCTTGTAGGCGATGCAGCCCACCACCAGCATCGTGAGCAGAATCATGATCACCGTCACCGGCCGGCTGACGGAGAAACGCGGAATCGCGTAGGTGGCGGGTTCGCGGCTCATGGGCAGGTGCGGAGCGGCGGTTTCCCAACCGCCGGATAACGATCGGCCGGCCGGTTTTGGGCGGTTGGGAAACCGCCCCTTCTTCGAACCATCGATTTCGGATCACGCTTCATTGGCCGAGCGGTTCCGTAGCGGCCGGAGCAGACGAGGCCGGCTCTCCGTTGCCCGGTTTCACCAGCGCTCGATTGGAGGTGAACTGGTAATAAAGCGTGGGGATGACGATCAGCGTCAGGAGGGTCGCGGCCGAGAGTCCGACGATGACGGTGATGGCCATCGGCGTGCGGATTTCGGCCCCCTCGCCGATGCCGAGCGCCATCGGCACGAGGCCGACCACGGTCGTGAGGGCGGTCATGATGATCGGCCGGAGCCGCGCGCGGCCGGCCTCGATAATCGCCTCGGTTTTTCCCAGGCCGCGACCCCGGAGGGTGTTGATGTAATCGATCAGGACGATCGCGTTGTTCACCACGATGCCGACCAGGATGATCAGGCCGAGGAACACCATGATGGTGACGGGAATCGACGCGAGCCAGAGGACGAGCGCCACGCCGATCATGGCGAGCGGCACCGTCATCATGATCAGGAACGGCTGCACCAGCGACTCGAACTGGCTGGCCATGGTGATGTAGACGAGGAAGACCGCCAGGGCGAAGGCGAGGAGCAGGCTGTTGAGCGAGGTCTGCATTTCCTTGTTCTGGCCGGCCAGCAGGTAGGAGAAGCCGGCGGGATAGGAAATCGTCTCCATCGCGGTCACGATATCGCGTGAAACCGTCGCAAGATCCGCGCCCCGGATGTTGGCGGTGATCAGCGCGGTGCGCTGCTGATCGACGCGGCGAATCTCGCTTGGTCCCTCGTTGACCGTGAGCTCGGCGACGGCGGAAAGCGCGATCGGCACCGCGCCGCCGGGGTTCACCACGAGCCGGTGCAACTCCTGCAGGCCGAAACGATCCTCCTCGCGCAACCGCACCACGATATCGATCAACTGGTCTTCCTGGCGGAATTGCGTGGCCGGGCGGCCCTGCACCTTGATGCGGACGAGATCGGCGACGTTGCGCAGGCTCAACCCGTACTCGGCGAGCCGGTCCCGATTGTACACCACCTGGATTTCGGGGTGACCGGTTTGCAGCGACGAACGAAGGTCGACGAGACCGGGCACCGAGGCCGCAAGCAAGGTCTCCGCCTCGCGGCTCAGCCGCTTCAGCGTGGTGAGATCGTGACCGCGGATCTCGACCTCGATCGGGCTCTTGAAGCTGAACAGCGCCGGGTAGGAAACTTCCAGCTTCACCTCGGGCAGGCTGCGGAATTCTCCGCGAATCCGGTCGATCAACTGCGTCTCGCGCTCGGCGCCCAGTCCGGATTTCAGCCGGACGGTGAGACGTGCGCTGTGTTCACCCGCGTCGATCGCCGCACTCGCGCCCTCCTCGGCGCCGACGGTGAGGGAAGTGCGCTCGACCTCGGGTTGCTTCAGCACCACGCGGTCGATCTGTTCGGAAACCTCGGCGGTCCGCTCGATGGGAGTGCCGATCGGCAGCGTGACATCGAGGTTGAATTCGCCCTGATGAACCTGGGGGATCAGATCGCTGCCGAGTCGGGGCACGACGAGGAAGACGGTAACCAGCAGTGCGGCCAGCGACGCGCCCAGCACTGCGAACCGATGCTGGAGGGTGGCGGTGAGCAGGCGGGGATAGTAGTCCTGCAGCCAGTTGTTGCCGCGTTCGAACCAGCCGAGTCCCACGCCCGTGACCGGGGAGAGGAGCAGGGCGATGCTGCGGACGACACCAATCAGGAGCTGGACGACCACGAGCGCCGCGGTCTGCACCCAGGTGCCCACGAGTCGCAACATGACTGCCACCGCAAACCGCGCCACGACGAAAGCCAG
>JBKJRG010000856.1:0-5228 GCA_046594805.1 Opitutaceae bacterium
CACCCGCACCACCGGGTCGCCACCGGGTTCGACGCGGAAGGCGTGTTGTTCCGCCATCTCGGCCGCGCGCACGCGATACCGACCGGGCGTCAGCGCGAGGGGCAGCGCGCGCCGCTCGCCGGACGCGAGCCGCTGTTGGGCGACCACGTGGGGCGTCACCTGCGGCCCGCCCACGCAGTAATCCGGGCGGACCACCGGCCGCACCGAGGCGTTCGGCGTGAAGGTGAGCTCGACCGATTGATCGAAATTGACCGTGAAATCGAGATTGCACGACTCGCAGTAGGCGCCGGCCTGCACTTTCCCCAGGCTGTTTTCCCGGGACTTGGCACCGCGGCAATGCGGGCAGACGAGGTCCCAGCTGAAATCCAGCCACCCCGCCCTCGTGGCGTGGAGGCAGAGATGAAGCGTGTCCGTCCGGCTGGCGCCCCACTCGTCAGCCAGGGCGTACGGCCGGATCCGTGCCGCGGCGAGATCGTCGGCCGACGCGATGAATTCCTGCAGTCGCTCCACCAGCCGCGACGGCTGCGCCGCGTCGGTCACCAGCGCGCGGCCGATCGTCGCCAGCCGCTCCCGGCCGCCCTCGGCGAGCCGGGGTTTTTTGGCGAGCTGGGACGTGCGCAGCCCGCGCAAGGCAAATTCGTCATAGCGCCGGAAAACCCGTTCGGTGGTCGCGCGCGCCTGCCTGCCGATGGAGAATGGCAGCGCGAGCCGCCCGAGCATCGAGGACGGCGTCAATCGCAGGTCGTAGATCAGCGTGGTGCCGCCGCCCGGGCGTGGCTGCAGCTCGCACGCCATGATCATTTTCGCGACCGGCCCGCTGTAATAAGTGCGCTCGACCGCATACCGCGTCGGTGCGAGCCACTCGAAGGCAAACTCGTCCCATTCGATCGTGATGCCCATCACGCTGGCCCGGAGCCGGCGGGCGTTGGTCAACCGCTCCTTGGCCCGCCGGGCGGGCCCGAAGGCCTCGAACGGCGTGACGGTGCCCGCGCTGGCCTCGGGCGCCACCCGCGTCACCGGCGGATAGCCGCAATCCCGGTTGAACCGATCCGTGTTGGACACGAGCGGCCACAGCGCCTCCGGCGGCGCGGCGAGCTCCCAGGTCCAGCGGAATTGTTGTTCGGCGTAGGCCATCACCGGAGCCCGGACGCGGACAGGATTATGATCGCGCAGCGCATCGCTGACGGGCGGGGAGGTTCGGAAGATGACTCGCGTCGATTGTCATCTAATGGATGACAACGGGAGCCGCGCATCAGGATTTCAGCAGGTGTTGCGCGAGGAAGGCGGACTGCTGGGCGGAGACGTCCTTCATGCCTTTTTGCGCGAGCGCGACCAGGCTGGTGAGTTGTTCGGGCGAGAAGGTGGATTCCTCGCCGCTGCCCTGCACCTCGACGAACTGGCCGCGACCGGTCATGACAATGTTGAAATCGACCTCGGCGTCGCGGTCCTCGACGTAGGCCAGATCGAGCAGTTCGCGGCCCTGAAAAACGCCCACGCTGATCGCCGCGACCGAGTCGGCGATCGGATTCTCCGGGAGTTTTTTCGCGTCGATCAGTTTCTGCACCGCGAGTCGGGCCGCGAGGTACGCGCCGGTGATGGCGGCGGTGCGCGTGCCGCCGTCGGCTTGGAGGACATCGCAGTCCATCCACAGCGTGTTCTGCCCGAGCTTTTGCAGGTCAACGACGGCACGGAGCGAGCGACCGATCAGCCGCTGGATTTCGATCGTGCGGCCCTCCTGTTTGCCCTTCGTCACCTCGCGCGGTTTGCGGTCCAGGGTGGAGTAGGGGAGCATGGAATACTCCGCCGTCAGCCAGCCGCCCGGGATGCGCTGCTGTTTCATCCAAGTCGGGACGTTGGGCTCGATCGTGCAAGCGCAGATCACGCGGGTGAGCCCGAACGCCACGAGCACGGAGCCCGTGGCATAAGGCGCGATGTTCGGCTCGAACGTGATCGGGCGCAGTTGATCGGGGCGGCGGCCGTCGGCGCGCGGGGCGGAAGTGGACATGCGGGGCAGAACTTAGAGCAGCGGCAAGCGGGCGCGATAGGAAAAACGGCGGCCAGCCGGACGAAACGCTCACGCTCTGGAAGTAGCGCAGGCGTCCCGCCTGCTCTGGTCGAAAGCAGGCGGGACGCCTGCGCTACTCAAAACCCAAAAACGAAACCGACGCGGCGTCGCGCCGCGCCCGCCTACGCCTCATTCGAGGGCCGCTCGCGGTCGATCGGCTTGATCTTCGTCGACGGGGGCTGCGCCGCCTGCTCGGTCATGAACCGGATCAGCCGGTCGTTGAAATCCCGCGCGGGATCATGGCCCATCTTCTTCAAGGCCTGCGTGAGTGCGGCCACCTCGACCAGCCGCGCGATGTCGCGACCGGGCCGGACGTAGAGCTCGATGTGCGGCAGCCGCATCCCGAGAATCTCATAGAAGTTTTCCTCGAGGCCGGTGCGCTCCTCGACCGCCTCGGGCGTCCATTCCTTGAGCGACACCACCATGTCGATGCGTTTTTCGAGCCGGACGCACTTCACGCCGAACATTTCGGCGACATTGATGATGCCGATGCCGCGGCACTCCATGTAGCCGCGATTGAGCGGCCGGCTGGAAGCCATCAGCTCGCGCTCGTCGAGCAGCTTGATCACGGTGAGATCGTCGGCGACGAGCGAGTGGCCCCGCTCGATCAGCGCCAGGGCGCATTCGCTTTTGCCCACCCCGGAATCGCCGCGGAGCATCACGCCCACGCCTTTGATATCGAGCGTGGTGGCGTGCTCGGTGCCCTGCGGCGCGAACTCGTTGTCGATCGCCAGCGTCGCCAGGTTGATCCAGTTCATCGTAATCAACGAGGTGCGGATGATGGGAAGATTCATCTCACCCGCGACCGCCAGCATCGGATGGGTCGGGTGATAATTCCGCGTCAGCACGATGCAGGGGATGCCGCGTTTCACCATCTGCTGCAGGATTTCGATCTGCCGTTTTTGGTTCAGGGTCTTGAGGTAGGTCATCTCGGCGGCGCCCAGGACCTGGACCCGCTTGTTGGCAAAATATTTGAAGAACCCGGTGAGCGCGAGGGCCGGCCGGTTGATCGTGCCCTCGTGGATCAGCCGGTGCATGCCCTCCTCGCCGGTCACCAGCTCCATCTTCAATTTTTCCCGGTAGGTCGCGAAGAAATGGGCGACGGTGATGCCGTGGATGGCCTTTTGCATGAGGTTTTCTGCCGGATTTTCCGCCGCTCAACAAGTAGGGAGACGTTGAAAGCGGGGAGTTATTTTTGGCTGGCTGGAGGGTCGCCGGCGGGGTTGGCAGAAAATCCGGCAGGAAACCTACAAATTGAAGCTCTCGCCCAGGTAGAATTTCCGCGCCTGTTCGTCGCGGATGAGGAACTCGCCCGTGCCCTCGGTCAGCACCTTGCCCTGGTGAATGAGGTAGGCGCGGTCGACGATGCGCAGCGTTTCCCGCACGTTGTGATCGGTGACCACCACGCCGATGCCGCGGGACTTGAGCTGGAGGATCATCTTTTGCACCTCGGCCACCGAAATGGGATCGATGGCGGCAAAAGGCTCATCCATGAGGAGAAACTTGGGTCGGGTCACCAGCGCCCGCGCAATTTCCAGTCGCCGGCGCTCGCCGCCGGAAAGCGTGTAGGCTTTCTGTTTCGCGACATGCCCGAGGTGCAACTCTTCCAGGTGCGTCCGCACGCGCTCGGCCCGCTCGCGTCGCGGCACGCCGGCGGCCTCGACGATCGCGAGAATGTTTTCCGCCACCGTCAGCTTGCGGAACACCGACGCTTCCTGCGGCAGGTAACCGATCCCGCGGCGGGCGCGCTGGTGCATCCGCAGGGAGGTGATGTCGGCGCCGTCGAGCCGGACCCGGCCCTTCGTGGGCGGAATGAGGCCGACCACCATATAGAAGGTGGTGGTCTTGCCCGCGCCATTCGGGCCGAGGAGGCCGACGACTTCGCCGGCGCGAAAACGGACACTGATGCCGTCGACGACGGTGCGGCTGCCAAATGTTTTGACCAGGCCCTCGGTCTGGATTTCTGAGGCGGGCGCGGCGGGCTCGGTCATTTCGGCGTTTCGGCTTTCGGAGCGCCGTCGGCCGGAGGAGCGGCCTTCTTTTTCTTTTCGGGCTGCTTGTCGTAACCGAGATCCTTGAGCGGCGGCAGGGTGATGGTCGGGCGGGAAGCCCCCGAGCCCGTGATGACAGCCTTGCGTTCGCCGCGGTACAACGTGCCCTCGTCCCCGGTCTGCACGAAGCTGTTGTCGAGCGCGCGGATCTTCAGGTTGCCGGAGAGGACGACCTTGTCCTCGCCGGGGAAAACCTCCGCCCGCTGGCAGGTGGCTTCGCGGTCGTTCTGGAGAATGCGGACGTTACCCGTGGCGAGCAGCGACTTGAAACCCTCCTGCTTGCCCAAGGTCGCGGCCGGATCGCCGGAGCGCCGCGCGACGACGACGAGCACGTCGCAGTTCATCTTCAGGTTCGTGGCGGTGATCACGACGTTGTCGCGAAAGGTGAAGGTCGTTTCGGTCGGCGTGCTCAACATCACGCCCGGGCCGTCGCTTTCGACGACGGTGGGCACCGGGGGCGGGGCGGGCTTGGGCTCAGGCGTGGCGGCAAACGCCCACGCCAGCAACCCGGCTCCCATCATCAGGCCGAACAAGGCGCGGGCGGTTTTCATTTCAGGATATCGTTCAATTGGGAGTGGAAAACTACCCGCACGTTTTTCTGGAGGGAAATCTTTTTTGCCTCGTGATCGTAGTTCCAGCCGACGCCGGTGACCTCGATGTCGTCCCGAATCAGGCGGACCGACTTGCTGCCCAGGGCACGTTTTTCCTTGGGCAGGAATTTGGCGTCGGGGCTGAGGAGGATTGAATCCACCTTGGCATCCTCCTTGCCGGAAAAAATCGTGATGCTGAGGTCGGTGACCGCGATGCCGTTGGGACCGGGCCGAACCTCCGTGCCGCGCAGGGTCATGGTGCGCCAGCCTTCCTTGTCGGTGAAAAGCGGCAGGACCCAGTTCAGCGCGGGCGCGGCGCTCGGGGCGGCGGCAGTCGGAGCAGCTGGGGGAGTGGTGGCGGGCGCTTGCGCGTGGACGCTCGCTCCCGCGGCCAGTAACCCCGCCACAGCCACAAAGTGCAGGCCGGCGCCAAGACGGCGGTGCCCGAATCGCGCCGTCCACCTGATGCAGCTGGAAAAGTGCTTCACGTGAAGATTCGGTCAGACTCGCGCGGCGAGCAGG
>JBKJRG010000872.1:0-6709 GCA_046594805.1 Opitutaceae bacterium
GGCTGTGGTGCCGGCCAGAGCGTCAAGTCGATGCAGCGCAATCCGGATGCCAAAGACGACGCCGCGACTGCCGGGCAATGCGATCAATGCCTGATGCTCAACGCGCAACCAAAGCCGATCGAGCGCAACAGGCTGGCCCGGCGCCGGGATCTGACGCGTGGGATGAAGATTCAACTCGTCGGTCGCCGTGATTCCCCAATTGTCCCGCAAGAAAGCCACCCCGGGCTTCAGCCTGGAAAGAATCTGGTGAATCGCCGGCGCCAGTGCCGCGTTGAGACCAGGCACGACGCCGTGGATGAAATCCATGGCATGTCCGATTTTTTCCTCCAAAGCCCAACCCGTCGGAAAACACAGTGCACCCCCGCGGAGTCGGAAGTGACCGGCTGAGTCCGGCATCATAAAAAGAATGTCGGGTTCGAGCGCAGCGCCCATCGCCTCGACGGTGGCAGGAGCGAGGTGCCCCCAGCCCGCCGCCATCGCCGCAAATTCCCGCAATGCCGGCTCACCTTCGGCCTGCATCGCGGCGTAGCGCGTCGCTTCCTCCGCGATCCAACGCGCCCGCTCCGCCAGCAAGGCGCCCGACTGGTCCTGGCGCCGAAAAAAATCCCGCGGCTCGCCGCGGCGCAAGGCCACGTGAAAACGAAAATCGCCCTCCGGGAAAAGATCCGCGAGCGCTGAGGGCGAGCCACTCATTTTACCCGGACCTCAGGTGGGCCCGGGGCTGCGTCGCTGTAGGGCGGGTCTGTGACCCGCCCTCGGGAGACCGGGGGGCGTGCGATGGGCCGGTCAGAGACCCGCCCTACTCCCCGACTCAGTCGCGTGCTTGCGCGCGAGTGCATGTTTTTTCCGCTAGCTCGCCACCAGCGGTGGACGGACCACCAGCTGCGTCCGCTGCGCGCGCTGAAAATACCGCGTCGCAAAGGCAGCCAGGTCGGAGATCGTCACCGCTTCGATCCGGCCATCGTAGTTTTTCCAGTCGTTGATCGGCTGGCCCTGCAGTGCATTCAGGCCCGCCTGCATCGCGCGGGAGGAATTGGTCTGCAGGCTCTGGCGACGCGCCGCCTTGAGCCGCGCATGACAGCGCGCCAGCTCTGCGGGTTCGACCCCGCCCGCCTGCACCCGCGCAATCTCCGCCTCGATTTCGGCGAGGACCTCGCCTTCCTTGCCTGGCTGCGTGCCGGCGAAGAAATAAAACATGCCGGCATCCAGCCCAATCACGCGCCCCGAACGGACGAAGTAGGCCAGGCCCTTTTCTTCGCGCACGCGCTCAAACAAACGCGAGGCCATGCCGCTGAAGAGCTCGTCGGCCACTTCACTGATGTAGAAGTCGGGCGCATGAACATGCGGCCCCGGAAATGCCTGCATCACCACCGCCTGCTCCCGTGGCTCGAATTGGACGAAGTCCCCCACCTCGGCCGGCCCCGCGAATGGCGCCGGCAGGGGCGGCGGCACCCCCCGGGGAATCCGCGCCAGGAATGACTTCAGCTTTGGCACGAGCTGCCGCGGATCGAAATCCCCGGCGACCGCCAGCACCACGTTTGACCCCACACACAGCCGCCCATGCAGCGCGCGCAGCTCCCCCGCGGTCAGCGCCTTGACCCCGGCCTGATCGCCATGGGCGTCGAGGGCGAGCAGGTGGGCGCCGAAAAATTTTTCGCGCCCGCGTTTCCGGGCCAGGGTCACAACATCGTCATCGTCCTGCTGCAAGGCCGCGACCTGCGCGTCGCGCTCCAGTTCGAAGGTGGCCGGCTTGAAAGCCGGCGCGAGCACCGCATCGGCAATCACCCGCAGTGCGCGATCGGCGTCCGACGGCAGGACCTCGGCCGCCAGGCCGATGCTATTGTTGCCGGAGAACGGATAAAACGATCCGCCCGCTTCCTCGATGAACTGGGCCACCGCGACCGCGCTATGCGTGCGCGTATCCTTGGTCAGCATCGTCGCGAGCAGCGCCGTGGCACCGCGCTTTTTTGCCTCCTCGAATAACGGCCCACCCTGCATGAGCAGCCGCAAATGCAGGTTCGGCAGCCGCTCATCGCGCTGCAACAGGAGTCGGGTGCCGTTCGGCAGCTTGAGCTCGGAAAAATCCACCTGGCCCACCAGGCTGCTTTCGCGGCGGGGCGCAACTTCCGCCGCCGCCGTGGGGTTCAACGAAACATTCGTCAGCCGCCCCGGCACGAGATAGTGCTTCAGCGTGCGGCGCAAATCGGCCGGGGTCGCGGCCCGGACGCGCTCGAAATAGGTCCGGCTGTGATCCAGATCGCCCACCACGACTTCGGCCACGCCCAGCCGGGAGGCCTGCCCGCTCATCGTTTTCCGCGAATTGATTTCGCTGACGACCAGCTGGCGGAGCGCCTTTTTCATTTGCGCCGCCGTGAAGCCCCGCGTGGCGCAGCGCTCGAGCGCCCGTTGGATCGCCTTCGTGGCGGCCTCGCGTTTCGCCGCGTCCGCGGTGAACGAAATGCAGAAAAGCCCCGTGGAACCCGGATTCCAGCTCGCGGCATCGATGGTGTGCACCAACCCCGCCCGCTCGCGAATTTCCTGCCAGAGGACGGAGCTGTCGCCATGCCCGAGGATCGTCGCCACCAGATCGAGATAAGGTGCATCGTCATGGGTGAGCCCCGGAATCGGCCAGGCGAGCACCCCGCGGGTGACCTCGACGTCCTCGTAGCGGTGGTCCGTGCGGGGAGCGAGCTGCGCCGGCTCCGCGGGCACGAGCACCGGGGCGAGCCGCCAGCGGGGAGCGGTCCCGAAATGCTGCTCCACCATCACCCGCGTCGCGGCGAGATCGATGTCGCCCACAATCACGACCACCAGGTTGTTCGGCACGTACCGCGAACGATAGTATCCGTCCAGGTCTTCGCGCGTGACGGTGGAAAACACGTCGCGATGCCCGATGATGGGCTGCCGGTACGGGTGTTCGCGAAATGACGCCGAGAAAAGCGTGTCCCACAGCCGGTTGTCGGGATCGTCCCGCGTCATCGCGATCTCCCGCAGGATGACGTCCTTCTCCTTGGTGACTTCCTCCGCGGGCAGGGTGGAATGCAGCACCGCATCGGCCAGCAAGTCGATCGCCACGCCGGTGTGCTCGCTCGGCAGGTCAATGTAGTAGACCGTCCGGTCGAACGTGGTGTAGGCGTTGATGTAGCCGCCATGGGCCTGAACGGTTGCACTTATCTCCCGGCCCGCCCGGCGCGTGGTGCCCTTGAACAGCATGTGCTCCAGGTAATGGGAAAGGCCCGCCCCCAAGTGGGTGGCTTCGTGAATGCTGCCCGTCTTGACCCACACTTGCACCGAGGCGAGCGCGGCCGAGGTGTCGCGCTTGAGGATCAGGGTGAGGCCGTTGGGCAGCACGGTCCGTTCGACCGGTTCGCGCCAGAAGGCATCGAGCAGGCGGAGGTCGGCGGCAGCGGAGACAAGTTTCGGCATATCAATTTTCTCACTACACGCAGTCGCCGGCCGGCCACCCTCGCGCCCGTCCGTTCCCCGCGATCGGGCGGCTCAGGCCGCCCCGAACGCCTCCGCGGCGGAGGTGCCGTGCGGGCGCCGGGCCGGCTGGAATGGTTTCACGAACGCGTCCTCGAATTCGTAGATGTCGGAAAAATCCTCGCGGCGGTCGTTGTCCGTTTTCGAAAAGACGTTGTACTCGATCAGATTGAAGACGATGTCGCCGAAATCGCGGCAACGCCGGACGCCCCAGGAGTTCAGCACTGTTTTGGTCAGTGGTCCGAATTGATCCAGCGCGTACGCCCGCAATCCATCGAGCAACTCCGGCCCGCTGACATGCCGGGAGCGTTCCGCCCGCGACGAGTCCTTCTTGCGCAACTCTTTGACGGTGTGGTCCAAGCCTAAACGCACAAAATCATAGGCCCGACGGTCGAAGCGTGGGTCTTCCTTGCAGATCAGGGTCACTATTTCGGCAAAATCGGGGTTTTGCATGCGGTAGGCGAAGAAATTGGCACACCGGCGGGCCCCGCGCAATCCCGCAGCCTTAGCGCAAAGAAATGGCAGTTAGGCCTGTCTCTTTGTTAACGAGTATTATCTGGAAAATTCCCTATGGCCGGTCAATGTGACGAAAGCATGATCGCGTCGACCCAAACGAACCACCCGCTGTCGGGTAATGGCAAGTCGGGCGCGAGAGCGCTGACGCCGATCGAACTGGCCACGACGAAATTGAAGTCGGCCGGCCTGCGGATCACCCAACCACGGCTCGCCATCCTGGCGGCCCTGAGCAACCGCCCCGCTCCGACCAGCATCGAGCAACTGCACGTGGACGTGGGCCCCGACAATTGCGACTTGGTGACCGTCTACCGCTGCATGGCGGCCTTTGAGGAAATCGGCCTCGTCCGCCGGGCCTTTTTTCACAACGGCACTGCGCTCTACGAAATCAATTTGGGCCAACCCACCCGGTACCATGTTGTGTGCAAGACGACCAACCGGGTCGACGAGCTCGACAGCGAAACCGCGGATGAGCTGCGCCGGGCAATCGAGGCGGTGCAGGAAAAATTGCGCGCCCGCGGTTATGCGGATGTCGGCCACATTGTGGAATTTTTCGGCGTCGCGCCGCAGGGTTCCCGCGTCAGCCCGCCCACCCCGGTCGTTCCCCCGACGCGCTAACTCCCAGACTTTCAGGTCCAGCAAAAGGCGCGGGCTTTGGCCCGCGCTTTTTTTTGTCCACCGTCAGCGATCAGCTCGTGGCGTAATGAGCGGTGGCCTGCGTCCAATTTACGACGTTCCAGAACGCGTTCACATAGTCGGGACGACGATTCTGGTATTTGAGGTAGTAAGCGTGCTCCCACACATCGAGTCCGAGGATCGGCTTCGCGCCGTCGCTCAGCGGCGAATCCTGGTTCGCGGTCGACGTGATGGCGAGCTTTCCATCCTTCATTACGAGCCACGCCCAGCCACTGCCGAATCGCTTGGCCGCTGCGTCGGCAAACTGCGTCTTGAAAGTGTCCATCGATCCGAAGGTGCGGCCAATGGCCTCGGCCAGCGGGCCCGTGGGCGTCCCGCCGCCATTGGGCCCGATGACGCGCCAGAAGAACGAGTGATTGACGTGGCCGCCGACGTTATTGCGCAAGGTGGCCCGCACTGCTTCCGGCACGGCGCCCAGCCCGCGCAGAATTTCTTCCGCGGTCATCTGCTGGAGCGCCGGATGATCGGCGAGCGCCTTGGTCGCGTTGGTGATATAAGCCTGGTGGTGCTTCGTCAGGTGAATCTCCATGGTCTGCGCGTCGATGTGGGGTTCGAGCGCGGTGTAGGCGTAATCGAGCTTGGGCAGGGTGAAGGGCTGGGGCGTCGCGCTCGGGGGTACCGCAGCAGTTTTGGCCGGCGAGGCCGCGTGCGTGGAGAGTGAAGCTACACTCAGCAGCACGGCTCCGGCGCCAAGGGTTTTCAACGCAGCGCGACGCGAGTGGGGTTCATGCAGGTTCATCGGGCGGCACGCTAACCAACGGCCAGCGGCGTGCAAGCGGAGCGTTGCCACGGAAGCGAGCGGCGCATCGGCGAGGGCCGCCTGCCAGGTGGGAAAGGAAATAGGGACGCGATCCGGGGTGAAAAGCTCCACCCCCCAGTTTGGCTTTTGAAATTCCGGACACGCGCCCGCCCGCCCGTGACCCAATCCATCGTAGGCCGTGTGGGGTGTTTTTGGACTTCAACTCTTTAGAGGGATCGAGTCTGCTGCCCCACACGTCCCCATGACCCAGCATTCCACCCTGGCAAAAGACAAACTTAGTTAGTCCCAAGAACTGTTCGGCAAAAAATCACATACCCCTACCTCCACCCCCTCCCAAAAAAAACATACATGAAAATCGCAAAAGAAAACATCGAACCCCGCCTCAACGTTCCTGGCGCAATCGCGAGACAAAAGCTAAATTTTGGCGATGCCACGGGCTACAGCAAAATGGCCGGCGAGTATTTTTCGCTGAAACAGGGCACTGACATCGCCCCCCTCCTTAAGGGGCTCAAGTCCGACTGTTGTCAGTCTCCTCATTGGGGATATATGATCGAAGGTGAGGTTACGGTGTCCTACTCCAACGGCACGGAGGAGACCGTTTCTGGCGGGGACTTATTTTACTGGCCGCCAGGCCACTCCGTTCGGGTCGGGCGTGATGCGGAGATTATCCTATTTAGCCCCCAAGCGGAGCACTGTGCAGTTATTGATCACATCCGAAGGAAGCTTGGCGTCATGCTGGATTCTGAAAATAAAGTCGTCGATCCAGCCTAACCCTGAGAGTGATGTGACGCGAAACCGTCATGCGACTCCGGTAAAAGAAGCCCGGGGGGTATCACGTGCTCGACCGCGGCAATTATCGTCAGGCCGTGTTTGGCTCCGTCGGCGCGGCGCAGGCGTTCATGCGTGTGCTCGAGGAAGCGGCGTTTCGCTTCGCCTGGCGCGTGCACGCGCATGCCCTGCGTGATTTTTCGCTGGTGCAGCCTGCAGGCCTTCGTGCGCGGCCCGCGGCCACCCTGGATGTGCGCCTCGACCCTGCTCGACATCTCGGCGCCGGCTTCGAGCCCGAGCCCCGCATCGCTGGATTGCCCACGCGCTCAACATGGGCTCCCCCGCTTCGGTGCGCATTTACGTGTCACGCCAATCAACTTGTAGCGCCCTGACTCCGTGACGGAGGGGCCGTGCCCGCGGACCAGCCGCTCACCGTGGTGGCCAGCGCGGAGGATCGCCCCGGCCATCGCACGAGCGCTGAGCAGGCCG